>JAQXLO010000065.1 GCA_029012165.1 Oscillospiraceae bacterium
GCCTCGATCAGGGAGATCTCTTTATCCAGCACCGCCTTGGGCAAACGGTACTCGGGGATGCCGTAGCGCAGCATACCGCCGAGCTTGGGCATTTTGTCATAAATCGTGACGGTGTGACCCTTGCGGCGCAGGAAGTACGCCGCCGTAAGTCCGCCGGGACCGCCGCCGATGACTGCGACCGTTTTGCCCGTATCGGGCGCACATTCGGGGACGAAGGGTTCCGCTTTTAAGTCCATATCCGCACCGAAAGCCTTCAGCGCCGCCAGAGAGACAGGCTCCTCCACCAGTGCACGGCGGCACTTCTTTTCGCAGGGGTGCGGGCATACTCTGCCGATGGACGCCGGAATCGGGATCACGTCCTTCATGGTTTGCGCCGCCTTATGGTATTCCCCGCAGGCGATCAGCGCCGCATACTTCTGGCAGTCCGTGCCGCCGGGGCAAGCCAGAGAACAGGGCGCAATGCAGTCGCCCGTGTGGTCGGACAAGAGCATATCCAGCACGAACTTGCGGGAACGCAGGACACGCTCGGACGCCGTCTCCACCACCATACCGTCCGCAACCTTGGTGGCACAGGCACGCAGCAGTTTGGGACCGACCTCGCACACGCACAGACCGCAGGCGCCGTAGGGGGCGATGCGCTCGTCATGGCACAGGGTCGGAATCTCCACACCGTGCTCCTTCGCCGCCTCTAAAATCGTCTGTCCGGCGGTGACTTCTATTTCCATACCGTTCAGTGTAATTTTCATTCTGCTCACCTCACACTTTCCGTACTGCGCCAAAGCGGCACACATCCGCACACTGTCCGCACTTGATGCAGACGGCCGGATCAATGGTGAAGGGTTTCTTCACTTCGCCGCTGATGGCGCCCACAGGACACTTTTTGCTGCAAAGAGAACATCCACGGCAGCTCTCGGGGTCAATTTCATAGCGGATGAGTGCCGTGCATTCGCCTGCGGGACAGCGTTTTTCCTTGATATGCGCCTCGTATTCGTCCCGGAAATAGCGAATGGTCGTCAGCACCGGGTTCGGTGCCGTCTGTCCGAGACCGCACAGGGCGTTCTCCTTGATGCGCTGGCACAGATCCTCCAGCAGCTCAATGTCGCCCTCCTTGCCCTCACCGTCACAGATGCGGGTCAGAATCTCCAAAAGCCGTCTGGTGCCAATGCGGCAGGCCACGCACTTGCCGCAGGATTCCTTGGTGGTAAACTCCAAAAAGAACTTCGCCATCTGCACCATGCAGGTGCTCTCGTCCATAATCACCATGCCGCCGGAACCCATGATGGCACCCGTGGCGGACAGCGCCTTGTAGTCGATGACGGTGTCGAGATATTCCTTGGGCACACAGCCGCCGGAGGGACCGCCGAGCTGGACGCCCTTGAACGCTTTATCGGTGCGCATACCGCCGCCGATGTCAAAAATCACATCCCGCAGTGTCTTTCCCATGGGGATCTCCACAAGACCGCCCTTGCGAATCTTGCCGGTCAGGGCAAAGACCTTGGTGCCCTTGCTGCCCTCGGTGCCCATGGCGCAGAACGCTTCGCCGCCGTTTTGCAAAATCCACGCCACGTTGGCAAAGGTTTCCACGTTGTTGATGTTGGAGGGCTTGTGCCAGTAGCCCGATGCCGCCGGGAAGGGCGGCTTCAGACGGGGCATACCACGCTGTCCCTCGAGAGATTCGATCAGCGCCGTCTCTTCGCCGCAGACAAAGGCGCCTGCGCCCGCCTTGATGCGGAAATCACAGGAGAAGTCCGTGCCGAAGATATGTTCGCCGATATAGCCCGCCGCCTTCGCTTCCGCAATCGCCTTTTCCAAGCGCTTGATCGCCAGCGGGTACTCGGCACGCACATAGACGATCGCCTCCGCCGCACCGATGGCATAGGCACCGATGAGCATACCCTCGATCAGGGCATGGGGATCGCCCTCGATGACGGCACGATCCATAAAGGCGCCGGGGTCGCCCTCGTCGGCGTTGCAGATGAGATATTTGGGACCGCCCTCGCTCTGGCGGGCAGCGTTCCACTTGAACCACGTGGGGAAGCCTGCGCCGCCTCTGCCGGCAAGACCGGAGGTTTTTATTTCGTCAATGACCTGTTCGGGGGTCATGGCAGTGACTGCCTTTTTCAGCGCCGCATAGCCGCCGTGCGCCACCGCATCCGCCAAACTCTCGGGGTCGATAATACCGCAGTTGCGCAGGGCGATGCGGGTCTGCTTGTCCAGAAATGCGCTGTCCTGCTCGGAAACCAACAGTTTTTCCAAAACCGCTTCATCGCCGCTTTCGACATACTGTGTGATCGTTTCCGCATCCTCGGGCATCACCTTCACCAGACGCAGCAGCTTGTCCCCGTTGTATATATCCACAATGGGCTCCAAAAAGCACATACCGATACAGCCGGTGACGGAAAGCTTGGCGGGCAGATTCTTTTCGGCAATCGCCGCCTGCAATGCGTCATATACCTTGCCGGCGCCTGCCGAAATGCCGCAGGAGCCTTGTCCGACTTTAATTTCAAGCATCGTTCTCTGCCTCCTTCCGCAGGGTCTCAAAAATGTCTCTGACCTTGGCCGGGGTCAGAGAGCCGTAGGTCTCGCCGTTGATCATCATGACGGGAGACAGGGAGCAGCAACCCAGACACGCCACGCATTTCAGGGAGAACAGACCGTCCTCGGTGGTCTCGCCGTCCGAAATGCCCAGCTCCTCCGCAATGGTGCGGGCAATGGTGTCTGCGCCGTTGACGTGGCAAGCCGTGCCCTTGCACAGCTGAATGAAATATTTGCCGACGGGGGTGAATCGGAACTGCGTGTAAAATGTCGCTACACCGCAGACCCGTGCCACGGGGATGTCCATGCGCTCTGCGATCTCTCGCAGTACATCCTGCGGCAGATAGCCGTAAATATCCTGTGCCTTCTGCAAAACCGTAATCAGACTGCCGGGAACGGCGCTGTACTGTTCCAGAACCGCACGGAGTGCATCGTGTTTATCCATCAGGATCCGACCTTTCGTTAAAGGATTTCAGTTTATTCTACTCCTTTCAAAAAACTCTGTCAATATTAGAAAGCAAAAAGTGCCTCCCTTGGAAACACTTTTTGCCTTATTGTTCTATTAAAGAATGATACAGATCAGCCCGCTGCACCCCTCGTTGATGACTCTTTCCAGCGTTTCCTGAATTCGCATTCGTGCATCGGTGGGCATCTTGTACAGCTTGTTATGCAGTCCCTCGTTGACCAATTCGTGCAGGGATTTTCCGAAGATGTTGGAGCCCCAGATCTTGGACGGGTTTTCCTCGAATTCCTTTAAAAGGTACATCACCAGCTCCTCCGACTGGGATTCCGAGCCGACAATGGGTGCGACCTCGGTGGTGATGTTGGCTTTCATAATGTGCAAAGACGGCGCCGAAGCCCGCAGACGCACACCGTACCGTCCGCCCTGCCGCATGATCTCCGGCTCCTCCAGGTGCAGTTCCTCCAGCGTGGGCATGACGATCCCGTACCCCGTTGCCTCCACCTCATCCAAAGCGGTGCGCAGACGTTTGTACTCCCTCTCCATGGCAGCCAGCGTGCGCATCTTCGTCAGCAGTGCCTGCTCATCGGCGATGTCCATGCCGGTGGTTTCCGTGAGCACCTTGTAAAACAGCTGCGGCTCGATCACGGCGGTGATCCGTGCACTGCCTGTGGACAGATCCATGGTGTCGATCCGGGCGGAGAGCAGATAGGCACACTGTCCGACGCTGTCCGCCATGCTCTGAATATCCCGCATATGGGACAAACCCTGTGCCGCTTCCCGCACCGCATCCGTTACGGCGGCACGCAGCCAATGGGAGCGCTCCAGCGTCATCAGCCAGTGAGGCAGATCCATGCACACCTCCTTGACAGGGAACTCAAAGAGGATCTGGGAGAGAATGCTGCGGATCTCCTCCTCCCCCATGGTCATGCAGTTGACCGGCAAAACGGGCACGCCGTACTGCGTGCGCATGGCGGCGGCAGTTTCCCGGGCGGCAGGCGAGTCCGGTTCGGTGCTGTTGAGCAGGACGATAAACGGCTTGTTCAGCGCCTGCAGTTCGGAGATGACCCGTTCTTCCGCCTGTTGGTACTCCTCCCGGGGGATGTCGCTGATGGTGCCGTCCGTTGTGACCACAAGGCCGATGGTGGAATGCTCGCTGATCACCTTTTTCGTGCCGATCTCCGCCGCCATGTTGAACGGAATTTCCTTGTCGAACCACGGCGTTTTCACCATGCGCGGCTGTTCATTCTCGATGTACCCCAGAGAGCTGGGCACGATATATCCCACGCAGTCGATCATCCGCACACGCAGATTGGTGTTGCCCGCCAGCACGATCTCCGCCGCATTCTCGGGAATAAACTTCGGCTCCGTGGTCATGATCGTCCTGCCGGACGCCGACTGGGGCAGTTCGTCGTTGGCACGCTCTTTTTTGTACACATCACGGATGTTCGGCAGAACCAACGTATCCATGAACCGCTTGATAAAAGTGGATTTCCCCGTTCGCACAGGGCCGACGACGCCGACGTAAATGTCCCCGCCGGTGCGGATCGCAATATCGCTGTAGATGTTGCCTTGCATAGTATCTCCTCCATATTCGCCATTTTCACGACAATTCATTTTGTATAAAGATATGTCCCGCCTCGGACAAATATGACAGAGAAAACGAATTCGAGTGCAATAGACTGTTCCGGCTCCATAAAATGCACGCTCTTCACGGAAAATTGTGGGTTTTGTGCTTCGCACTGGGGAACCCCCGGCGAGGGTTCCCCATGCCAAAACAGTCCACCGGACTGTTTTGGCTCCCCTGCGAGGGGAGCTGTCTGCGCAGCAGACTGAGGGGTTCAAAACGCCGCCGCACGCAGACAGCAAAAGTCAGCGAAAAACCCTCCCGACGAGGCTGACGCCTCGCCACCCTCCCTCGCAGGGAGGGCTTTCGCTTTGTAAAACCAAACTTTCGCCGGACTTTTTCGACAGTCTGGCAAGCCTTCCCAAAGGCTTGAGAGAAACTTTAAATCCCACAAAAATCCGTGATGAACCAAAAAGCAAAAACGCCGAAGCACGAAGCTTCGGCGCATGAGAAGTTCAGACGGAATCAACCAAAGAGATTTTTGAAGAAAAGATAGATCGAATCAATCACGTTGAAGAACGCTTTAACATTGATCGTCAGCTTTTCAAACAGCACGGTGATAATGCCGTAGTCGGTCATAGTGACACTGCTGTCTGCGGCAAATGCCGTCACGGAAAGGACGAGCGCCATGACAGCCAGAACACCCACGGTGAAGAAAATTTTTCTGCGCATAAACGGTTCTCCTTTCTTATGCCTTCTCGCCGTTGAAGATCACATCATACAGCCATGCTTTCACGTAGAGGATGGCGTTGCACACAGCCTTGATCGCCTTCATGATCGGCTCGGAAATCGCCTTGCGGATGGAATAGAAGAAGTCCACGATGTAGTACAGGTCGTCCACATCTTCGCTGGTGTTGAGCTTGTGGTTCTTTTCCCAGACCGCATAGCAGGCGATGGAGTTGGCCGTCGCATTGAAGTCGGTGACGACCCAGCCGACGAAGGTGTTATCCTCGGAGTAGGCGATGGTAAAGTCGGTGAAGTCGATGTCACGGATCTCGCCGGGCTGGTTCTTGGGGCACTCATCCCGGACATATTCCACGGCAGAGGGGCTGAAGGCGATGTTGTTGGCATCGGCAGGCTCCCACTTGCCCTTGGGTCTTGCGTCCACATCGGGATAGTAGAAAACCGTAAGACCCTTCGTTCTGCCGGTCTTGTAGCTGATGATCTGATCGCCGGGCTTGAGGAGTGTCGCAACGTCGTTGCCTGCCTCCAAGTACTTCAGCGTGGAGAAGTCGGGATCCTGACAGATCTCATAGGTGGAATAGGTTACCGGCTCTTCGGTGGTTTCGGTTTCCGGCTCCGTGACGTCCTCGGCATACGCTAGCATCCCGGAGAAAGAGAACACTGTTAAAACGGCCAAAAGGACCGCAAGAATTTTTTTCATTTCAATAGCTCCTTTCGATCCTTATTTTGCACGGATGCCCTTGCCCAGAATCTTTGCCCAGAAAGCGATCAGCTTGGGAACGACCTTGAGCAGGACATCGCCGAGCTTGTCTAAGAAAGCGCACCAGTTGGTGTACAGTTTCTCAACGAAGCTCTCGAAGCCGCTGGGTTCACGGGTCTCGTAAACGGCCTTGACCTTGATGTTCAGGCTGTTCGCCGTATCGACCACGGAAGTGATCTCCCATGCGGTGACAGTGGTGTACTGATAATAGGTGGTTCTGGCGTAGTCATAGTCGATGGACAGGGTGATGTCGTTTTTGAGCTTCTCCTGCTCTTCCTTGGGCAGAGCGCTCTGAATCTCCAGACCGGACTTGAAATCGCCGTTTTTGACTTCCATTTCATCCACGGAATCGCCGACAGCCTTCACGGTATATGTACCGGCATACAGCTCGCCCGAGGTGAAGGAGGCGACGTTGTCACGGAAAGAAACGAGACCGACAAAGGATTCGTTTGCATATTTCTTTTGCAGTGCGCTGGTGACGTTCTCCGCATCCTCTTTGGCGACGGCGTAGGTGAACATGAACGTCTCGCAGGTGTCAAAGGCGGATGTGATCTTGTCGCCGGGGGTCAGGATCTGACCGACATAGTAGCCGGACTCCGTCTTGTTGGGTTCTTCGGCGTCCTCTGCGGCGGCGCCCACGGCAAAACAGCCAAAGACGGACAAAACAGCCAGCAGGATCGCAAGTACTTTTTTCATTTTATAATCCTCCTATTGCACAGCCGATCAGACAAGGAAGCTGCCGATGCGGGCAAACAGCTCTGCCAGATAGTTGATGACGTAGTCGATGACCGTCTTGATGTAGCCGCGCATCATGGTCTTGTAGCCTTCCCAGCCGGTGAGCGGGGGAATATCCCACTCAGCCTCTAAGATCACGCGGTTGAATTCGGTGCCGGAGTAGACGGAAGTGACCTTCCACTGCTTGAAGCCGTAGCCGAGATCGCTGGCGTAGTCGATCATGAGGTTGGTCTGACGGGCGCCGTTGATGTAGGCATACTGGGGATAGTCGCCCAGCGCACACACAGCATAGCCGCTGCCGCTGTAGTCCACGAATTTTTCGACCTTATTGCCGCTGGAGGCGTCTGCGCCTGCACAGTATTCCACGATCAGCACGGCGCTGACAGCCGCTTCCGCTTGGGCGACAGGCTCCTGCGGATCCTCCTGGGGCTGTTCGGGAAGAAGGATGATGTCGGTGGGGTTGAGGTATGTATCCTGCTTGGCGTCGATGGCCGCCACAAGATCCTCAATCTTGTATTCCACGGGGGTATAAGCGGGTTCCTCCGCTGCGTCCTCGGCGCTTGCACCGACGGTGAAAATGCCCAGTGCAAGGACGGACGCCATGAGGATGGCAAGAATCTTTTTCAGCATGGTATGGTTCCTCCCTTACGCAAAATTAAGCTTCGATGCCGAAAATACCGTACAGCCAGTTGCGCACGCCGGTATTCAGGATCATCGCCAGTGCAGCATTCAGCAGAGCAGGGACGGCTCTGATCCAGCCGGAAGCAACGCCGATGTAGTACAGAACCTTGTTCATGGCGTTGATGACGGGATCATCGCTCTCCTCGTAGCCGGGACCGTCGGGCTCCTCAGGCTCTTCGGGAGCGGCGTCTCTGTCCCACAGGGCATACAGCTCGATGCCGCCCATAGAGGCGCTGGACAGGGAGACGTTGCCGGAGGACTTGAGCATGACCCAGCCGAGGAATTTGGCACCGTCCAGTGCAAAGTCCATGGGAACTTCGCCTCTGTCCAGAAGTGCAGAGTCTCTGGACATGGCCACGTCACCGAGGTCGGCAATGGTAAAGGCGAGGGTGTCGCCCTTGACAAAGTCGGCGGTGGTGTAGAAGCTCTTGTAGTAGTTGGGGCTCTTGGCCATGAAATCGTCAACGGTTTCGCCCTTTTCGGCATCGACCGTCCACTTGGTCGTATCCAGATTGTACTGCGGCACCTTGACGTCCTTCCAGTCCACATTCTTGCGGTTGCTGGCGCCGATGGCGGCGGCGTCCGGGTAGTAGTACACACGCAGTGTCTTGGTCTTGGCGGTCAGTGCGCCGATCTCGATCACGTCGCCCGCCTTGAGGATCGCCACCTCGCCATCGGGGGAAGCCTGTCCGATACGGGGCATCTCCGAGAGCTTGTACGTGGCGCCCGTTTCTTCTGCGGCGGCGGAGACGGCGACAACGCTGAACGCCATGACCACTGCCAGCAAAACGGCAAGTACTTTTTTCATTAATGATTCCTCCTTAAGAAAATCGTCTGAACTACCGGGTCGGGGTTTCCAATCCGATTCAAAATTATTCTAAACGATTTCTTTTATTTTTACAAGAGGAAAACGTAATTTTGTCAAATTTTTTTGTTCATTCACCGTCAGGTTGCCTATACTTTCCGTTCATTTTTTGTGCAGAATGCTGTTTTTTACAAAAAAGAGGAGGATAGAATTTTCTTTATCGAATTTAAGATTGCGGCAATATTTCCCACCGGGTACGGCAGGCAGCAGAACCACTCCCGAAACGCCGGCAGATGCAGCTTGTCCGACAGACGGGTGAGCGTCTGCTGCACAGGCGTGTCCGTCTGCACGGAAGCCTCCACCCCCGACGCCATGTATTCCGTCCGCCGGGCAACGATGGTCGTCCCCGCCGCCAACAGGGTCAGGCAAAGACAGATCGTTTGAATCAAAAAAAATGCTCGAAGTAATTTACGGGTCTGCATTCGACTCCTCCTGTACATACTGCTCCAGCATTTGCGCCAGCGCATGACCGAACAGCCGCCCGGAATAGACGGCTTCCTGCAATGTGTTCGCCTCGCTCCCGAACTCCACCAGCAGGGAACAGGGCGTCAAATCCATATTGTACTTCCGATAGCAGAAAAAAATGGGGCGCATCAGCGTGGGCGCAGACGCTTCACACGCATCCTGCAAACGCAGTGCAAAGCGGAAATTCCGCTCCCAAGTGCTGAACTCCTGCGCACTGCCGGTGCCGCCCTGTGTCCCGGCGATGAGCATGATCTGTGCCGCCTTTTTGCCGTGCACCGTCGTGACGGGCTTTACCTTGGTGCCGTTGTTCTCCTGAATCGCATCCCGGTGCACATCCAAAACCACGGACAGCTGCGGGTACTGCTTCAGATATTTTTCCACCGTTGCACGGGAGCGATCGTAGGCGCCGCTGTATTTCCTGTCGTGCACCGTCTTGTCATGGATCACCTGAAAGCCCGCCGCCTCCAGTTCCTGCGCAATCGCCGTGCCCACCCGGGCGACATTGCGGTCGGTGTCCTCTGTGCGTGTGGTCACGTCCGCCGCATACCAATCCCTGTCCAGCGTCTCATAGCCTTCGGTGGTATGGGTATGGTAGATCAGCACCGCCGGCTTCGATTTGTCCACGGTCAAATCGGGGCCTGTTTCCCACGCTTCGTCATAGTCCGGCTCCACGTCCTCGGTCATGTTGCGGATAAACAGATTGCGAAACTTTTCCGTGGCGTAGGTGCCGTCATAGGTCGTTTCCCGGATGTCGCCGTCCTTTTTCTGACGGCTCTGCTCTTCCTTTGCCTGTTCGATCCATGCCAGTATATCTGCCGGCGTCTGCGTCAGACCGCCCGACAGGACGGGAGCCGCCTGCGCAGGTGCCGATACGGCGGACGCCTGAAAATACTGCCGTACCTGCATCATCCCGCCCTCCGGCAAGGCGGCACACGCCGCCAAAAACGCCAGCCGCTGCGTCATGCTCTGGGGCAGGACGAACACGCACCCCAAAAGCAATACCGTCAAAAAAGTCATCAGCGGTTCGGACAGATCGGACAGTTTCTTTTTCAAAACCGGTCACCACACTTTTTTATACTATTATATATACTATGCTATGCGGTGACGGCGGCAGTTATGAGACCAGCATCAGAATCTCCTCGCAGGACAAATGCGGCTGCAGTGCCTTGTTGACCGCCAAAGCCAGCAGCCGTGCGGCACGCTCGATCACCAGATCGATCTCCCGGGGCGTGATCATCATATCCGCCCCCTCCCGCAAAAGGGCGCCGTTCTCCTCCTGCGTCAGGTCGTGCACCAGCGTGGCGGCATCCACCACCGTCGGCACACCCACGGCAATCACCGGCACGCCGAGGCTTTCCCGGGTAAGCGCCTTGCGGGCATTGCCTACGCCGGAGCCGGGGGTCACGCCCGTATCCGCCATCTGAATGGTGCATCCCAAACGGGACAGGCGTCTTGCCGCCAACGCATCCACGGTAAGCACGGCGGACGGCTTCGCCATCTCCACGGCGCCCCGCAGCAGTTCCCCGGTCTCCATCCCCGTTTTGCCCAGAACGCCGGGAATCAGATTGACCACCGGCCGCAGATCCCCCAGACCGGTGGAATGCGCCAGTTCCTGCTCGATATGCCGTGTAGCAAACACCAAAGCCGAAAACTTCGGCCCCAATGCGTCCGGCGTGATATCCCCGTTGCCCAGTCCCGCCACCAAAATCGTCCCCTGCTCGGGCAAAAGCGTGCGAAGCTCAGATGCAATGTCCTCCACGAGCGGGTCGGTGATTTCCGCATTGCGCCGAAAGGGCGGTACCTCCACCGTGATGTACCGTCCCACCGGCTTTCCCAGCGCACGGGCGCCCGTTTCGTCCTGCACGCAGATACGTGTGATGCGCATCCCCGGCTTCTCCTGCACCATGCAGGTCACGCCTTGGGGCGTTTGCTCCATACTTTCCTGCATCTCCAGCGCCAAGTCTGTCCTGTAATCCATGGTTTTTTCCTTTCTGCGTCATAAAAAAACAATATTCTTGCAAAAATAGTCTTGCATTTTTATTCGGAATATGGTACACTAACTAAACGTAATAGTAGGCGATTGCGAAAGTTCGGTATGGATTCCCCCCATCCTGCGCATCCGCTGACTTACACATCATTCTCGGTATACGGCGTTTGGCGACAACAGTTCCCCTTCTCCCCCGGGCTTTCGCAATCGCCGACCCGTACCAACACAAAGGAGGTGCCACCAATGCCCAACATTAAGTCCGCAAAAAAGCGTGTCCTCGTCAGCAAGACCAGAGCTGCCCGCAACAAGTCCGCAAACTCTGCGCTCAAAACCGCCATTAAAAAGGCACACGTCGCTGCCGAGACCAACGCCGCCGACAAGGAAGCCGTTGTTCGTGCTGCCATCAAAAAGGTTGACCAGGCACAGGCCAAGGGTCTTTTGCACAAAAACAACGCCGACCGCAAAAAGTCTGCGCTTGCCAAGCTTCTCAATGCGTAAGTTATCCCTATTATTTTTTTGGAGGATAAGATTATGTGCAAATTTTTTAAGAAGTTATTCAAGTTCCTCGCAGTCGTCGCCGCTATCGCCGGCGCCGTCGCTGGTGTGTACTACGCCGTGAAAAAGTTCAAGGACAAGAAGGAAGCCAGCGAAGAGGATTTCGTTCCCTGTGAGTGCTGCGACTGCGACGCTTGCTGCGAAACAGAAGAAACGCCCGCAGAGAGCGCCGAATAATTCCTGCACCGTTCGGAACCGTTTCGATCATCGAGACGGTTCCTTTTTTTGTTCCCTGCGAAACTATTTCGCCCGTGGCTTCGTGACAAAGGACACCAGCAGCCCGCACAGCACCGCTGCCGTCACGCCCCCTGCGCCCGCCGTCAGTGCCCCGGTCAAAACGCCTGCCAAGCCGTCCGTGGCGATGGCCTCTTTCGTGCCCTTCACAAGGTTGTAGCCGAAGCCCGTCAGCGGCACCGTCGCACCGGCGCCCGCCCAGTTCACCAGCGGCTCATACACGCCTACGGCGCCGAGGAATACTCCCGCCACCACGAAGCCCACCAAAATTCGTCCCGGCGTCAGTTTGGTTAAATCCATGAGAACCTGACCCACCACGCAGATCAGCCCGCCGACAAAAAACGCTTTCAACAGATCCATGACGATCTCCATATGCATCCGCCCTTTCTTTTTTCGTAGTGTATACAGAAAAGGCGGATTTATCCTCCCGAAAACAGCAAAACACCCGTGGAGTGCGGCCACGGGTGTTTGCTTCTTGCAAGGGTGTAAAAAAGAGGAGAAAAATGATGAAGTGCTTTCTTTCTGAAAGCATCTATAGTATAACCGTTAAATGTGAAAATAGTGTTAAGAAACATTACATTTCTCATGACATTTTTGAAAACTTTATGGAAACAAACAGGAAAATGTGTCCGTCCAAAAATTTCTCTTGTATTTTCCCCCTGATTCTGTCATAATGATTATGGAGATTTGGCGTACCGAATCTATATATTAGTATAACGAAAGGCAGGTTTTTCCATGAAAGGCAACTGCGCCGTGATCCTTGCCGCCGGCGAAGGCACAAGAATGAAGTCGAAAAAGCCGAAGGTACTCGCCGAGGTGCTGTACACGCCCATGATCGACTGGGTGATCGACAGCGCAAAGGCCTGCGCTTTGGAAGAAAAGGATATCTGCGTCGTGACCGGCCACGGCAAAGAACTGCTTTGCGCCCATCTGCCGCAGGGGATCGCAACTGTGGAACAGACACAGCGTCTGGGCACGGGACACGCCGTGCTGCAAGCCAAGGAATTTATTCAAAAACACGGCAGCGGCAATGTGCTTGTGCTGAACGGGGATGCGCCGCTGATGGACGAGGAGACTGTTTCCTGCGCTTTGGAGTACCACACCCGCTGCAACGCCGCCGTCACCGTGATCTCCGCCGCCGTGGAGGATCCCACCGGGTACGGACGCATCGTGCGGGACGCCCGGGGTGATTTCGCCGCCATTGTGGAGGAGCGGGACGCAACGGACGAACAGCGTGCCATCTGCGAGGTCAACTCCGGTGCCTACTGGTTTGACTGTCAGGCGCTGCTTGTCGCATTGGATCGACTGCAAAGCAACGCCGCCTGCCGCCGAAACAGTGCCGGGGAATGCTACCTCACCGACGCCGTATCGATTTTGCGCAGTATGCGGCAAAAGGTGATGACCTTTACGGCGCAAAGTGCCGATGTGGTGCGTGGCGCCAACGACCGCATACAGCTCGCCGCCCTCAATGAAATTGCCCGGATGCGCATCATCAACCACCACCGCAAAAACGGCGTGTCCATCCCCTTTGCGGACGGCATCGTCATTGCACCCGGGGTACAGATCGGTCGGGATGCGGAAATTCTGCGGGGCACGACCCTGAAAGGCAGCACCGTCATCGCCGAGGATGCGCTCATCGGTCCCGACACCACGCTGGACAGCTGCACCGTCGGCGAGGGTGCGGTCCTGCTGAGCGTTTACGGTGAAAACGCCACGATCGGCGCAGGCACCCGGATGGGTCCCTTTACCCATCTTCGTCCCGGCACGGTGGTGGGCAAGGATGTGCGGGTCGGCAACTTTGTGGAAATCAAAAATTCCAACATTGGCGACGAAGCCAAGGTGTCCCACCTGTCCTACATCGGTGACACGGACATGGGACCGCAGGTCAACGTGGGCTGCGGCTGTGCCACGGCCAACTTCACGGGCAAGGAGAAGTTCCGCACCACCATCGGCGAACACGCCTTTATCGGCTGTGACACCACCCTTGTGGCGCCGGTAACGGTGGGCGATCGTGCCTACACCGCCTCCGGCTCCGTCATCACCGAGGATGTCCCCGACGATGCGCTGGCGCTCGGTCGTGCCCGTCAGGTCATTAAAAGAGACTGGGTCAAAATCAAAAAGCCCTACAGAGAGTAAGGATGGTCTATGTTGAAAAAAACGGTTTGTAAAATCACCGCCCTTGTTCTGCTCGCCGCACTGCTGTTTTCCTTCGCCGGCTGCGGGGGCAGCGGTGTGCGTGTGCGCTCGGTCACGGTCGTGAACAGCGACTTTTTTGAGCAGATTTACGACGCATGGCATTTCGGCGATCAGCCGCTGCAGCAGGGAGACAAGCTTTACAGCATCGCCTGCGCCTTCAGCGGTACATATGAAGCATTTGAAAAAACATTTCTCTACAAATACGACTCCTACCTGGGCATGGAGTGTCAGCTGGAGGTGACCAATAAAACAAAGGACGTCATTACCGCCACCGGCATCCGAGTCACCGACAACGGCTTTGAGGGCACCTATATCAGCAGCCGTCTCGGCGTCTGTGAGGATGTACAGATTCCCGCCGGGGAAACGGTGCTCGTTTCCTTCCTGTTTTTGGGCAACGGCAGCATCTATACCAACGAGGAATTCATCAACAAGGTGTTCCCCCAGATGCCCATGGAGCTTGTGTATACCGATGCGTCCGGTGCACAGCTGACGGCACCCATCCAATTCAAATCTGTCAAAGCGGTGTCATAAATGATGAAAAAAATATTCAAAATCGGATTTTGTGCGCTTTTGATTTTTGCGCTTGTGTACGCCGTGCTCGGGCTGCACTTCGGCAGCAATCGTTTGCAGGCACAGTTTGTGCAGGTAAAAAACTCCGACTGCGTGGAGAAAATGACCCTTGACTGGGAGAAGTATGCCTACATGGCGGACGGGTTCCCCTTTACCCGGGAGGAATTTTACAAGGAAGCCATCGAGCCCTACGATGTCTATTACGGTCAGCGCATACAGGTAACGGCTGTCAACAAAAACAAGTTCGACATCCGCATTCTCGCACTGGAGATCCTTTCCGGCAACGGCAGCGGCACCATCTATGTGAGCTGTCTGCCCGAACGGGTGGTCACGATTCCCGCCGGCACCAAGGAGCCGCAGTCCGTTTGGTTTCCTGTGATCTCCAGCGGCCCCGCCAACGAGGAAGTACTGGAAAAAGTGCGCAACAATATGCAAATCAAAATCATTTACGTGGACGCCGCCTGCGATGCGCAAACCCTTGCGGACGCAGACGAAGCGCTCCTGCACAAAGAATGGATACGAAAGTAGGAGGTACCTATGCGTAAAATATTGACTTTCGCCCTCGTCCTCTGCCTCATTTTTTCCCTGTCCGCCTGCGGCGGCACCGAGGACACGCTCCATGCGAAATTCAACGCCCTGTATCTGACGGATTTCCCGCAGGAGTACATGGACAGCCCTGCGGATTTTGCCGAGCAGATCGGCGGATTCGGTCTGGAGGACTTTGCCTCGACCTTTGCCGACCCCGCCGCTTTCCGCTGTTACAATGCGGAGCTTGCCGTCTCCAACAGCAACGCTTTCGCCGTCAATATGCTGGGGGTGGCGATGGACAGCAAAAACAACGGCAAAAACGGCGTCTATTTCTGCACCTACGACGGCGGCGTGACCATCGGTATGCCCGCCAATTTTGACGGGGCGCAGACCGTCTTCTATACGGTGATCGCAGAGAAATCCCTCTCCATGGAGGAGGTTTTGCAGGAACTGGGCAAAATGGATATCCGCTGTCTGTACGTGGATGCCGATACGGGCATCGAGTCGCTGAGCGAAGTGACAGAAAAGGATCCGCTGAAAGAAAGCCCCATTACCTATTCCAAATAAACGGAGGCATCTATGAAACGTTTTTACAAAGTACTGCTCCCGGCGCTGCTGCTGGCGCTGGCGCTGGGCGGCTGTAAGAGCCGGGATGCGGCGACAACGACAGACGGTTCTGCCTACAGCGAATCGTCCCGGACCGTCCTGACCACACAGGCAGAATCACTGCACGAAGATACGGCAGAAACATCCACACCCGGTGCAAGCACAGAAAAAGCGGATGTGACCGGAAAGCCTGCTGCGACAACAACCAAACCCGCTGCGAGCACCGCCAAACCCGGTGCGGCAACCACCAAGCCCGGTGAGACAACCGCCAAACCCGGTGCGGCGTCTACCAAACCCGGCACAACAACGACCAAACCTGCCACGACCACCAAACCCGCCACAACCACCAAGCCCGCCACGACCACCACCAAGCCCGGTGCGCCTGCCGTCAATCCCGCCACAAAACCGGCGGAAACTACGGCGGCTCCCGTGGCGAAGGGCGATCGGATCGCCGGCAGGATCACCTACCTGAACGAAGCGAACGACTACGCCGCCAAGCTGACGGCGGAAAAGCTGAAATATTTCGGGATGCCTGCGGACAAGCAGAAGGATGTTTTGGCGCACCCGGAAAAGTATGCGTTCTATTCCTTAGACATCGCACTGGAAAACAAGGAATCCGTCCCGGTCACGCTGTACTATCTGGACGTGGGCGGCAACGGCACCGGGGGCATCTACATCAACGGTGACACCTCCGGCGACATCGGTCTGCCTGTGGGCGGTTCGATCACCAACCGTTTCTTCGTCATTGCCCCGGCGGAGGATGCGGACGGCTCCGTCCTGTCCAAGGTTCGGGGGATGAATCTGCGCATAAAATATGCCGCCACACTGGAGGACGACAGCGCCCCCGTGCAATATGTTTATTCCAAAATCGGTTAAGAGGGTTAGGATGTTTATTAAAAAGGACAAGTTCGCCGTCGGCGCACCCGACTTTCTGATCGTCGGACTGGGCAACCCGGGCGAAAAATATGCGTTCACCCGCCACAACGCAGGCTTTCTGTGCCTTGATCTGCTGGCGGACAAGGAAAACGCCAAAATCAACAAAATCAAATTCAAGGGGGTTCTCGGGGAAGCCGCCATCGGCGGGCATCGCTGTATTCTCTTAAAGCCCCAGACCTTTATGAACAACAGCGGCGAGTCGGTACGTGCCGCCGCCGATTTCTACAAAATCCCGCCGGAGCACGTGCTGGTGATCTTCGACGACATCTCCCTGCCCTGCGGCAAGCTGCGCATCCGCCGCAAAGGCAGTGCCGGCGGGCACAACGGCATCAAAAGCATCACCGCCCATCTCGGCAGTGATGCTTTTCCCCGGATCAAACTCGGCGTCGGCGAAAAGCCGGATCCCCGGTGGGATCTGGCGGACTGGGTGCTCTCCAACTTCCAAAAAGAGGAACTCACCGCCTTGCGTGAAGCTTCGGACAAGGCCTGCGATGCCGTGGAGAAGATCGTCTGCGGCGGCATCGAACAGGCCATGAGCTTGTATAACTGATCACTTGAGCATATACTGCAAGCTGTCCAGCATATCCTCCATGGAGCGGATCGCCTTGGCCGCTTTCTTCTTCATGGGTGTTTTGCCGTGCATCATGCTCGTGCCGATGGCAGCCGCTGCGCCGCCGATGGCCATACCCAGACCGATGCTGGTCATGGCGCAGGTCGTTTTCTTCTGCATACCCGTGTGCCTCCTTTCCTTTCAAGTTATTTGTAGTATTTCCGTAAAAACGAGAAAAAGTCATTCTATTGCTGATCCGAGGAGTTTTTTATGCATACGCTGAACATCGTTTTGGTGGAGCCGGAGATCCCGCAAAACACCGGCAACATCGCCCGTACCTGCGCCGCCACCGGCGCAAGACTGCATCTGGTGGAGCCGCTGGGCTTTCGCATTGATGACGCCAAGCTCAAGCGGGCAGGGCTGGATTACTGGCATTTTCTGGACATCACCTACTACAAGGGTCTGGACGATTTCTTTGCCAAAAACGACGGACCCTTCTTCTATTTTTCCACCAAGGCACAGCACATCCACTCCGATATGCACTACCCCGACGGCGCCTATCTGGTGTTCGGCAAAGAGACGAAGGGTCTGCCGGAGGAACTGCTGTTTCGCAACCCCGACACCACCGTCCGCCTGCCGATGATTGCCGAGGCACGCAGTCTGAACCTGTCCAACAGCGTGGCTGTGGGGGTGTATGAAGTTCTGCGGCAGTGGGGCTACCCGGAGCTGTCCTGCGCCGGCGCCCTGCGGGAATATTTTTGGAGCAATGCCAAATCGGAATAATGCTTGGGGGCTGTCGCATTTCGCAATTTGTGCGGCAGTCCCCCTTGATTTTACCGCCCGATAATGCTATACTCTTACATGGTTTTTTGCACAAAAAGGAGTGAGACAAATGCCGATTAAGATCGCCGATCAACTGCCCGCACAGCGGACGCTGGAGTCCGAGAACATTTTCGTCATGACTGAGGAGCGGGCATCCATGCAGGACATCCGACCGCTGCGCATTCTGCTGCTGAACCTGATGCCCACCAAGATCGAAACCGAGACGCAGTTTCTCCGCCTTTTGAGCAATACGCCTTTGCAGGTCGAGATCGAGCTTTTGCAGACCTCCACCCACAAATCCAAAAACACGTCCGAGGAACATATGATCAAGTTCTACAAGACCTTTGACGAGATTCGTGACCAGCGGTTCGACGGCATGATCATCACCGGCGCTCCCGTGGAGCAGATGGCGTTTGAGGACGTGGACTACTGGCCGGAGCTGTGCGAAATCATGGAGTGGAGCAAAAAGAACGTCTACTCCACCTTCCATGTCTGCTGGGGCGCACAGGCAGGGCTGTACTACCACTACGGTGTCCCGAAGCACCCCCTCCCGGAAAAGATGTTCGGCGTCTTTCCTCACCGTCCCCTCGACCTTTTTCATCCGCTGATGCGGGGCATGGACGATATTTTCTATATCCCCCACTCCCGCCACACCGAGACGAGAGCCGGCGACATTGCTCTGGTCAAGGACTTGCAGATTCTGTCCTACTCCGACATCTCCGGCGTACACCTGATCTCCGACATGGAGTGCCGCAACTTCTACGCCACGGGACACTCCGAGTACGACAGGGACACCCTCGCCCGGGAGTATTTCCGTGACCGGGACAAGGGCTTGCCCATCCGTGTGCCCTACAACTACTTCACCGACGACGACCCCACAAAGCCCGTTTTGATGAAGTGGCACGGCACCGGCTCCCTGCTGTTCTCCAACTGGCTGAACTACTTCGTGTATCAGCGCACCCCCTACGATTTATCGACCCTTACAAACAGCGAAAAATAATCCGAACATAGAAAGGTGTTGTTTATGACAGACAAAGAGCTTCAGGCAATCTCCTCCATTGACGCAATGGAATACCACGTCAACGACTGGCGTGATGCAACCAAGGGCAAGCAGAGAGGCATCTTCTCCTTCGATGACCTTGCCGCCATTAAGATCAAGGAACTGAAAAAGCGCATCTACACCGACGTGGAATTCATGAAGCCGTGGAAAATGCGTGAGTGCATTTACAAGGACATCGGCGAGTACGAATATCTCTACGAGGGCTGGAAAGACCTCCACGTGGGCGACCGCTGGGGCCGCAACGGTGTGAGCGCATTTTTCAAGAACGATTTCGACCTGCCCGAGCGCTTCAAGGGGCACAAGGTTACGCTGAACGTCTACTTCGGCGGCGACTCCCTCGTCACCCTCAACGGCGTACCCTATCAGGGTCTTGACCCCTTCCGCAACAGCATCCTGCTCAAGCAGTGTGCCGAGGGCGGCGAGCACTACGATGTGGACATCGAGTCCTACTTTGTCTGGCACTCGGACGAGCCGGAGACCAAGACCCTCGCCTGCTCCTTCATCGCCTGTGTCGATCCCGAGATCGAGGAGATCTTCTGGGACTTCAAGGCTGTGTACAACGCCCTGTTCATGCCCGTGCTGGACGAGTCCCTGTGCGAGCTGATCCGCTCGGCACTCAAGGAAGCATTCAATTATGTCAACTTCGACTTGGAGGGTGACGCATTCAAAGCGGGTCTGAAAAAAGCGCAGAAGATCCTGCACGATCAGGTCTATGACTGCGACAAATTCGCCTCCATCGGCAAGCTGGCGCTGGTCGGCAACTCCCACCTGGACATTGTGTTCATGTGGGCATACAAGGAGTACGTCCGCAAGGTCGGTCGTACCCATGCGACGATGCTCCGTCTGATGGAGCAGTACCCCGACTTCATCTTCTCCCAGAGCACGGCCGTCACCTACGAGGAGATGCGCAAAAATTACCCCGTCCTGTTTGAGCAGGTCAAACAGCGTATCCAAGAGGGTCGCTGGGAATACATCGGCGCCATGTGGGTCGAGCCGGACTGCAACCTCATCTCCGGCGAATCCTTTACCCGTCAGCTCCTGCACGGCATCCGCTACGCTGAAAAGACCTTCGGCATCACACCCAAGACCTGCTGGCTTCCCGACGTGTTCGGCAACAGCTGGGCGATGCCGCAGATCATGAAAAAGGCAGGCGTGGAATACTTCGTCACCCACAAAATGTATATTTGGAACGACACCAACCCCTGGAAATACAACACCTTCTGGTGGGAGGGTCCCGACGGCTCCCGTGTGTTCTCCATCGTTCCCCCCACCCACTTCATCGGCACGGTCGAACCCGACTCGCTGAAAATGAACTGGAAGCGCTACTCCGACAAGACCACCATCGGCGAGTCCATGTACTGCTACGGCTGGGGTGACGGCGGCGGCGGTGTAGACGCTGAGATGCTGGAGTATGTCAAACGCTACAAGAAGTTCCCCGGTCTGCCGGAAACCGAAGTCAGCACCATTGAGGCTTCCCTCGGCCGCATGAAGTCCAAGGCCACCGAGGACAACATCCCCATTTGGAAGGATGAACTGTACCTCGAGGAGCACCGTGGCGTCCACACCACCAAGGCGATGCTCAAAAAGCTGAACCGCTACAGTGAAAACCTCTACCGTGAAGCGGAGCTGTACAGCTGTATCGCCTCGCTCTACGGCTATGAATATCCGCTGGAAAAGCTGAACGAGGGTTGGATTCAGATCCTGACCAACCAGTTCCACGACTCCCTGCCCGGCTCCCACATCACGGAAGTGTTCCATCAGCTGTGCGATCTGTACAAAAAGATTACCGACATCGGCGAATCTGTCCGGGACGAGGCACTCGCCGTGATCGCTTCGCACATCGGCGGCGTGGCGGACGGCGGCAAGCCCTTCGCCGTGTTCAATTCCCTTGGTACTGCCGCAACGTCCAAAGTCGAGCTTCCCTACCGTGAAGTGGAGATCTTTGATGCTGACGGCAATCGTGTCCCCGTCCAAGGCTACACGAAGCTGAACGGCGAAAAGGTGCTTGTCTTTATCGCAAAAGACGTCCCCGCCGTGGGCTACAAGGTCTACTACACCAAGCCCGCCCCTGTCGCCGAGGCTGTGGAAATCGCCGGCGATACGGTGGAGAACGACAACTTCCGCCTTGTCTTTGACCAGAGCGCAGAGCTGACCTCCATCTACGACAAGGTCAACAGCCGTGAAGTCCTCGGCGGTAAGGGCAATGTGTTCCGCATCTACGAGGATATGCCCGGCAAGTATGATGCGTGGGATATCGTCGCAACTTATGTTGACGTCCAGTTCGACACCGAACCCGGCAAGGTCGAAAAGATCGTCAAGGGCGATGTGTTCACCTGCGTGACCATTTCCAAAAAGATTCTCAAATCCTTTGTCCGCCAAAACATCCTCGTCTATAACGACCTTGACCGCATCGACTTCGACAGCTACATCGACTGGCAGGAGCGCCGCAAGCTGCTCAAGGTCGGCTTCGACACCAACATCTTCGCCAGCAAATACACCCGTGACATTGCCTATGCCACCATCGAGAACAGCAACTACCGCCAGAATCCCTACGACAAGGCAAAGTTCGAGGTTTCTGCCCACAACTTCATTGATATGTCCGAGGACGGCTACGGCTTGAGCATCCTCAACGACTGCAAGTACGGCTTTGAGGTGGACAAACAGCGCATGATCGTCACTCTGCTGAAAGGTCCGCTGAACCCCGATCCCATGTCCGACTACGGCGACCACTACTTCACCTACTCCCTGTACCCCCACAAGGGCAACTGGAAGAAAGCCAAGACCCTCACCCGTGGTCTGGAGCTAAACAATCCGATGCACGCCGTGGAAGTCTCGGCAAACGGCAGTGACAAGTCCGGCTCCTTCATGTCCCTGAACGTGGAGAACGTGACGCTGGAAGCGGTGAAGAAGTGCGAGGATGAGAACGCCTACATCGTCCGCATGGTCGAAAAGACCGGCGCTTCCGCCGATGTCACCTGCACCCTGTTCAAGGACATCGACAAGGCGTTTGAATGCGACCTGCTCGAGCGCAATGACGTTCCCGTCACCGCCGAGGGCAACACCCTGTCCTTTACCATCAAGCCCTTTGAGATCAAGTGCTTCAAGGTATTTGTAAAATAATCGGTGTATAACAAAGCCGCTGTCTTCCAAATCGGAGGACAGCGGCTTTTGCGTTTACAACGGATTTATTCGTTCTTCACGGAAAATTGTGGGATTTGTGTTTCGCACCGGGGAACCCCCGGCGAGGGTTCCCCACGCCAAAACAGTCCACCGGACTGTTTTGGCTCCCCTCCGGCGCTTTTGGTGGTGGTTGGATTTCGCCGACTGCGGTCGGCGACCAAAGGCGCCGCCTTTGGAATCCGCAAGCCTTCCCAAAGGCTTGACCGAAACTTTTAATCCCAAAAAAATCCGTGATGAACCGATTTATTTCAGCCAGTCAAGACCATCCCGAATCAGCGCCGGGATGTGCGTCAGGGCGACCCAGAGCGTGCGGAAAATGCGAAATGTACCCTCGGCAACATAGCGTATCGGGTTAAAAACCTCTTTTTTCAGCGTCTGCGGCGCCGATGCGGCCTCGGGGTCGATGGTGCAGTTCAACGTCACGCACACGGCGGCGTGGTCGGAAAGATGCCCGGGCCATGTGATTTCTTCGCAGTCGAAGTCGTTGTACACCGCCTGCACCAGATCAAAGGAAACGCCGGCGCCGTCCCGATAGTACACATGGTCGAGGGTGTCCCACACCCGGGGATATTCGCAGCCGTAGCGGGCGTACATCTCCCCGTAGGTAAAGTCGTAGTTTCCGCCGTTATTATACTCGACCCATGCGTCCTTGAAGCCCTTGTTCACAAAATTGTCCAAAAGCTTTTGGCAAAGATCCACCTTGAATTGTCCGTTCCTGTACCCCTCGCGGAAAACGGAATAATTGGTGTTGAAATCCCCCGTCAGGATCACGGCACGGTCAGCGGAATAGCCCTCGATCCATCGGCTGAGCTGGTCAAACTGATCCGCCTTCGCCTGCATGGAAGCGTCGTCCTCCCATGCGTCAGCGTGCAGAGTGTAGACGTCCACGAAAACGCCGTCTGCAATTTCCACCGTGCAGCAGAGAAATCCCTTGGGCGTCAGCTCGTCCGAGCCGCAGTCGAAAACACCGTAGGCGCTCTCCCACCCTTCACGGGCAACATTGTAGATCGGGTATCGGGAGAAGATATTCAACCCGTCCCCCACCACGGCGGGGCCGGAAGTGTTTGTCGCATAGGGCATGGCAAGGTTTCGCCGAAGGGCGGTGTGGTAATTAAAATCCTCCTGCACGCATAAAATGTCGCAGTCCGCTGCGTTGACCTGCTCGGCGATCAGCTTCGTTGCCGTCCGGGCAGGACGTTTGGTGGAGGACAGCGCCGCCGGAATGGGCAGACCGTCCACGTTGAAGGAAATAACGTTCAGCGTTTTCTGCGTCGTCCCGTCTGTGGCGCAGACGCCCACCGCACAACCGACACACAGCCCAATCGCCAAAAGTACGCAAAGAATCTTTTTCATACAACCACCTCTGTATTTTCAAAAGCAAAAGGTCACACCCAAACGGATGTGACCTTTGGAGCTGATGGTCGGAATCGAACCGACAACCTGCTCATTACGAGTGAGCCGCTCTGCCATTGAGCCACATCAGCAAAAGAATGCTTTTGTATTATACTATAAGCCTTCTTTTTTTTCAAGTGTTTTTTGCAATTTTTATAAAATATTTTTTTGCGTTTACAGCTTTCCGTTCAGGATCAACAGGACGACGGCGCACACGGCGAGGATCGCCAGGGCGATGAGCATCATGCGCAGGGTCGTTCCCTTGCCGCTGGCGTTCCCCTCGGACGCCGGCATCAGCTTCGCACTGCGCAGCGCCTTGGTCAGGGGCTTGTAGAGGATCAGCGTGATCGCCGCATTGAGCGCACCTTTGATCATGTTGAAGGGCAGGAACACGGGGACGAGCATATCCACCACCGCTTCGCGGGGCATCCCCATATAGATGGGCGTCAGGAACACGTTCCAAAGCAGCATCATGCCCGTCATCAGCAGTACCCCGGACAGCAGTCCCGTGACCGCCATGGTGAGGGTGCGGCGCTTGTAATACAGCAGGGCGCCGGGCAGGATAAATGCGCCGGAGGCGACGATGTTCATCACGAGTCCGATCCAGCCGGTATCGCTATAGGTCAGCGTCTCCAGAACCGAGGTGACCACCGTGATCGCCAGCGCCGGCAAAGGTCCCAGAAGCAGGGCGCCGATGGCAAGGATCACGTCCTTCGGGTCATACTTCAGCCATGCGGCA
Source organism: Oscillospiraceae bacterium (assembly GCA_029012165.1). Classification (GTDB taxonomy): domain Bacteria; phylum Bacillota; class Clostridia; order Oscillospirales; family Acutalibacteraceae; genus UBA1425. The sequence continues at coordinate 24,168 of JAQXLO010000065.1, forward strand.
GCCGGGAACAACGGCGGCAGAACGAAGTGCGCCAGCGTCGTCAAGGCGAAAGCGATGGCGCAGAACATGGCACATACCGTGAGCGTACGGGCACTGTTTTTTTGCGTTTTTGCCATAAAGATTACCTCCTGAAAATAAAAAATCCTGCAAGCGTCAGGTGGACGTTTGCAGGAAAACCAACAATGGACGGCACAGCCATGCGACCGCACCAAGGTGCATCCTCTCCCGTCCGGACTTTTACCGTCGGTATCGGAATTGCACCGATTCAGCCTTGCGGCTCGCAGACTTTTACTGCCGGTGGGGACTTTCACCCCGCCCTGAAGATGGTTTCATTATAGCACACCGTACCCGTTTGTCAAGCGGAAAGCGGTATTTTTTTCAAAATGTTCATGCGTGTGCCTGCATGGCGGCAAAAATGTTGTGCCCCGCCAACAGGCGTTTCATGTTTTCCTCGATCTCCCGAGACGCCAGCATGGAGGAAAACATCATGCCGAACACATCGCCGAAGCAGTAGGCGGTCATTTTGATGTGGTTCTCCGGCGTGCGGCCGAGAACGGCACGGAACATCTTGACGTGCTTTTGCAGCTGCGCCGGCATACGAACAACGCCGAGATTGGACAGCACAGAGGTGAACAAGCATTCGCCGTACAGCTTGGCGCCTGTGCGAAGAATCAAGCGTTTGACTCCTCGGGGCGCATAGGTAAACACAGGCATGCTCGCCTGCGCAACATTGGTGCAGATCATATCGTGAAGAAGCTCTTTGTTCGTGCCTTCCTGAAACTGTTTTTTTACATGATCCAAAATCTCCGGAAACGTCGGGCGCTCTTTCGCACGGGGTACAGACACTAAAAAGTACAGGGAAAAGTTGCGCAGCGTTTCCGACCCGAACAGCTTGCGCAGATTGACGGGCACGGACAGGGTGATGGGCTTTTTCGTGGCGCTTCCCTCCTCGCTCTCCAAGAAGCTTTGCAGGAACACAGCCGTCAAAAACTCCGTCAGCGTTGCGCCGTAGGCTTTGGATGCCGCCTTGATGGCGCTCAGGGGCATGGTCAGCTCCGTCTGGTGCCACGGGGCAAAGGGACCGTTGGGATGGTAACGGAACGCCCGCTTGCCGGAACGGCTGACGCTCTTGTGTCCCTTTTCGTAATTGGTACGGAAGCTGTCCTCCGTTTCCGTTTCCTTCACGGGATCCAGCGGGGACAGAATACCGTCCGTGCAGGGGATGTCCTCCCCCATACTGCGGTAATACTCCGCAAGGATGGTCTTGAGCAGGGTGATCACACCGCTGCCGTCCGACACGGCATGGAACGCCTCCACGCCCACCCGGTTGCCTCGATAGAAAATGCGGATCAACGGCTCCCCGTCCTCCATGGCAAAGGGCAGATGCATGACGGCAGGCTGAGGCATGACCAGCTTGTCCGTCTCGTGCAGATGGCGCAGCTTGTAGCCGAGGGCATCCTTGTGCAGACAGACAAACATCGTCGGCACACGCTCACACAGCTTGCGAACGACTGACCGCAGCCGCTCGGGATCCACGTCCCGGTCGAGGTCTGCCTCCATGTGAAAGGACTGGTTCAGATCTTTTCGGCCGATGTAGGGATAAATGGTCGCAGAACAATCGAGGGTATATAATTCATCTTGCGTTTTCATAGGCAAACCTCCAATCTTTTTTTCAGTATACCATTAAAAAATAGGAATTTCAATATAACTTTTACAAATTTTGTAAATAAAGAAAAGCCCGGCTGCAACGCCGGACTCTCCGCAGAAAAAGGGGACAGTTATTTCATGCCCTTTTCGTAAGCCTCGATCATCTTCTTGACCATCTGGCCACCGACAGAACCGGCTTCCTTGGAAGTCAGGTTGCCGTTGTAACCCTGTTTCAGATTGACGCCGACCTCATTGGCAGCTTCCATCTTGAAACGGTCGAGAGCTTCTCTTGCCTCGGGAACCATATTGCTGTTACCGCTCTTTGCCATGATTCGTTTCACTCCTTTAAGTCAATTTGCGCTTGCAAGTGTATTGTGTGCGCCGAATGCAAAAATACAGATGAAAAATAATGGCAGATAGGATAAATTCGGACTTGTTTTTCTGCGGCAAAAAATGTATGCTATATGTAGATTGTTGAGGTGATTCGGCATGAAAAAGGAAAACAAAAAGAAAGACGAACCAAAAGAGAAAAGCGAATCCTTTTTGGACAATAAATATCAAATGCTGTATATGTGCTTGGGTATGTGCTTCGGCATGAGCATCGGGATGGCAGTGGGCAGTGCCGTGTTTGACAATCTGTCTGTCGGAATGTGCATGGGGATGTCGCTCGGCATGGCAATCGGTATCGGCATCGGCGCATCCGTAGACCGCAAAATCGCCGAACAGGCGTTGTGTATCACGGACATTCTCGAGGAGGATTTCGGCTGTGAGGGCGTACCCGACGATGCCGAAGTGACCGTTACGCTGGTGCTTGTCGATGTTTCCGGCAACGAATCCCGCCGCAAAATTCCCGACCGTCTCGCCGTCGAACGGGATTTACAAATCGGCGACCGTATCTATTTCAACGAAAACGGCAGTATCGAAAAGTACAAAAGGAGCGAAAACAATGAAAGACAATAAAGACCTTGTCCGTGCAGTAAAATTCGTTCTGTTTTCCTGCGGTGCGGGCATCATTCAAGTGCTCGCCTTTACGCTGTTGAACGAAGTCGTCAAGCTTCCCTACTGGCCGGCGTATCTGACGGCGCTGGTGCTGTCCGTGCTGTACAACTTCACCGTCAACCGCAAATTCACCTTTAAGTCCGCCGCCAACATCCCCATCGCCATGCTCAAGGTGTTCGGCTACTACTGCGTGTTCACCCCCGTTTCCACATGGCTGGGGGACTATTTTGCCGAATCGAAGGGCGTCAACGAATACATCGTGCTGGCCGTCACCATGGTCTGCAATCTGGCGACGGAGTTCCTTTTCTGCCGCTATGTGGTGTACCGCAACAGCATCGACACCAACGAAAGCGCACAAAAGGAAAAAACAGTCCAACAAGAGCGCTGAACACAGCCTATTGGGGAGGAAGAATCTATGGAAACAAAATGGAGCCGGGAAAAGGCTTGGGCGTGGTACAACGCAAGAGCGTGGATCCGAGGCTGCAACTTCATGAGCAGTGACTGCGCCAACCGCATCGACCGGTGGCAGTCCTATGGCTTTGAAAAACAGTTCCACGACCTCTACCGCCCCAGCCTGCGTCCGTACAATCCCAACGAGATCCGGATGATGCAAAGGATGTGTACGCTGGCGAACAAGGACTTTGCGGAAAAAGCATAGGAAGTGAGCGCATGAATGATTCGGAAAAGTTAGTGGTATGCATAGGCAAGGGAGCATCCATGGATGCGGCCGCCGCCCTCGCAAAGCATATAGGGGCACCCCTGTGCGATACGCCGGGTGAGGCGCTGACGCTGCGGATGGACGGCGACGGGCTGTCCCTGTGCGGCTATGGGATGACCTTTCGCGGCGATTTTACGCAGATGCTGCACCGCATTACGCACGGTCGTTTGCCGCACGAAATGCTTGCCCGCCTGTCCAAAACCCATGTGCCCCACCCCACAGCGGTGGATGCCACCGCCGGCATGGGTGAGGACAGCCTGCTGCTGGCGGCGTGCGGATATGAGGTCACGCTGTATGAGCAGAACCCCGTCATTGCCGCACTGTTGCAGGACGCACTGCACCGTGCCAAAAGTCATCCCGTCCTGCGCCCCATCGTGGAGCGGATGCATCCCGTGGAGGGCGACAGCACCCTGTGGATGCCGAAGATGTCCGATGCGCCCACCCTCGTCTATCTCGACCCCATGTTCCCTGCCCGGCAGAAATCAGGGCTGATCCACAAAAAGCTCCAGCTGATTCAAAAGCTGGAACAGCCCTGCGCCGAGGAATCCGCCCTTTTGGAAGCGGCACTGGTCGCACATCCGCAAAAAATTCTCATCAAGCGCCCGCTGAAAGGCGCCCCGCTTGCGGGCAAAACGCCCCATTACACAGTCAAGGGCAAGGCGATCCGCTACGACTGTTTTCACTTTCCCGCCGAATACGGTTGACAAGCGGCGCACAATATTATACAATACGACTATAATCGACAGCGCACGTTTTTCGTGTGCTGTCCATGAAGAAAGGATCGTGCATCATGAAAAAAATTCTCTGCATTTTTCTCGCTCTGCTTTTGCTCTTTTCCCTGAGTGTGCCTGTGTGCGCAGAAGATGCGGGCAATACGGGCAGCGAAAGCGAAACCTCCCAGTCCGCTCTGGACACCTCCAGTTTCGGCGCATTTCTGGTTTCTCTGATTAAAGTGATCGTCAACAACCTCAAAACCGTTTCCGCAGAGGATCTGCTCAAACTCCCGGCGAATGCCATGGCGGACATCACCACCGCCATTTTCCAAGTGCTTCGCCTGCTCGGCAGCCTCTTCGGCGCCATTGGCGGCGCCGCCTGATCTCCCCCGGCAAAAATGAACCGCCACAGTCGATGATGTTTCGACTGCGGCGGTTTTCTATGCTGTCAGGAAATCTTTTCCTCGAGAAATGTGCAGATATCCTTTACGGTTTTAAACTGCAATTCGCCCTCAAACTGAATGCCAAAGCGTTCCTCGATCAGGATGGCAACCATCATCATCCCGAGGGAATCCAGCCCCAGATCCTTTTTCAGGGAGCTTTTCTCGGTGATGGCATCCAGATCGGTTTCCGGGAAAGCGCTTTGGATAATTTTTTTCAGCTCTTCAAAAACATTCATCTTCACACCCCCTGATTTCTGGCAACCTTCATGGCGTTGGTGCGCTTAAAATCTTCTTTCCGAACGATGGTTTTGGCGATCTGCTTGTAGGACGGCAGCTGGGCATTCACTTCGTCCGTGATGTTTTGGAACAGCGCCTGTGTTTCTGCATCGCTTTTCTCGCCGACTGCGGCTTTCAGCGGAAGGATTTCGACGGCGATCACCTGTTTGCCGTTTACCGTGTCCTGCCGGACAAGGCAGTCCTTCACCGCATCGTACTTGTAGAAGTATTTTTCCAGCTCCTCGGGGGAAATATTTTCTCCGTTGCCCAGAACGATGATGTTTTTGATTCTGCCCGTAATATAGATATACCCGTCCTCGTCAAAGCGAACCAGATCGCCCGTTTTCAGCCAGCCCTCCTCGTCAAAGGCCGCAGCCGTCTCCGCTTTATCCCCCCAATAGCCGAGCATGAGGTTGTCGCCCTTGATGCGCAGTTCTCCGTCCACCACCTTTGTCTGCTGTTCGGGATAGACCATCCCCATCGACTCCGGCTTGCGGAGCACCTCCTTGTTGCCGGAGGTCAGGTTTGCGCCCTCCGTCAAGCCGTATCCGGCGACAACCCCAATGCCCAGGGCATCAATTTCGTGCATCAGGCGCGGCGGCACGGGCGCCGCACCGATCACCAGCATCTTCAAGCTTTCCGAGAACCCTTTCCCCTTCAGCTTCGTCAGCGTGACCAGAATCTCCGCCATTTCCGGGACGATCACCAGCACATTGGGCTTGTAGACGGGGATCTGCGTAAAGGCCGCTTTGACGTCCCGGCACTGGAAAATCAGTCCGCCGGTATACAGGCAGGAGAGAAACCCTCTGACCAACCCGAAGATATGCGACAGCGGCAGGATGGCGATGTACCGCTGATACAGGGTCTCCCCCGGCGTGAAACAGCCGTTAAAGGCGCCGCGCATGATGGCGCCGTGTGTCATGACGGCGCCCTTGGGCACGCCTGTCGTCCCACCGGTAAGGCAGATGGAGCAAACCGTATCCTTGGTGAGCTCTGCGGGTTCTGCCGGTTCGGCATCGGGATAGACGGTGGAAACCTTTTGTCCCGGCGCAGTCTGCGCCGTTTCCCGAAGAGCTTCGTCATAGAACAAACAGTTCACTTGGAACTTTTGGCACAATGCAGACAGTGTGTTACCGTCCAGCGCCGCCGGCAGCATCACGCTGACATAGCCGCCCGTCACAATGGCAAGGTACAACTCCATGGCCTCCATCGTGTTGGGAGAAAATACCGCAACCCTGTCCCCCTGCCGCAGTCCCAGCGCACGGAGATGTCCCCGCCGCACCGCCACTCTTTCGCAAAGGGCACGGTATGTATAGCGGACGGTACCGTCAGACACCGCCGGTCGTTCGGCATACTGTGCGCACGCAAACGCCAGCAAACCATTTACCGTCGGGATGTAGTTCAAAAGCTCTTTTTCCTCCTGGGTAAACATCGCATAGAAATACTCTTTTTGTTTTTGCAGCCTATCCATTTTCTCACACCTCAACAAACTGTTTTGTATTTTGACTGTTGTCCGGGCAGATCTCCTCGTACATCTCGCCCACGATTTGCCGGAACCGGGCAACCTCCGCCTGCATCGCTTCCGACGTAAATGTGCCGCATTGCAGCGGCATCGGTCTGCCGATCTTGATTTTCAGTTTCCCGCGGGTGAAAGGCTTGTACACGCCGTTGATGGCCACGGGCAAGACCGGAACATTCGCCATTTTGGCCAGCAGGACAAAGCCCGGCTTGAATTGGTCGATGGTTTTCTCCTTGAGCGTCGTCCCCTCCGGGAACAATATGACGGAGCTTCCCTCCCGGATGCGGGCAACGCAGGTGTGCACCCAGTCGATGGATGCGGATTTTCGGTCAATCGGGATGCAGCCGCATCCCCCGGCGGCCAACCTAAGGAGCGGTTTTTCCAAAATGTCCTTGGCCACGATGGAGCATACGTCCTGCTGTTGAAAGACATATCTCAAAATCAGCCCGTCGGACGAGGCCAAATAATTATCCTTTGTCCGCTGGGTATGATTACAGATAATGACGCAGGGCTCCCCTGCAATGTGCCGCAGTACGTTTTCATCCTCAAAAAGGATCTCCGGCTTGTAGCAGGCGTCCACGGCATTGGACAAAACAGAAAGCTTCCATTTACTTGTTTCCATTTTCATCACCGTAATACAGGATAAAACAGCTTTATAAACTTTTGATAAACTTTTGTGATTTGTCCTTAAATTAACACTTTGTTTATATTTGTGTGGTTTAATGGTGTAAACAGATGTATTTTGACGAGAGGTGACGCAGAATTATGTTCAATATCCTTGTGGTGGATGACGACAAAAAGATGAACGAAATCTACTGCTCCGTGCTGTCGTACAACGCTTTCCATCCCTTTCCCGCCTTTGACGGACAGCAGGCGCTGGATATCGTGGCAGAAAACCAGATAGATCTGGTGATCTCGGATATCATGATGCCGGGCATGGACGGGTATGCGCTGACCGAACAACTCCGGGCAGATTATCCCGAAATGCCGATTCTCATAATCTCGGCAAAGGAGAAATTTGAGGACAAGCAAAGGGGTTTTATGATGGGGACGGACGACTACATGGTCAAACCTGTCAACTTGAACGAAATGATCCTGCGGGTCAACGCGCTTCTGCGCAGGGCAAAAATCGTCCACGAACGCAAGCTTGTGGTGGGTGGCACCATCCTGAACTTCGACACCTACACCGTGTGCTTCGACGGGAAAGAGATTCTTGTTCCGCAAAAAGAATTTCTGGTGCTGTACAAGCTGATCTCCTACCCCTCGCAAACATTTACCCGCCGTCAGCTAATGGATGAATTTTGGGGATATGATACGGATTCTGAGGAGCGCACCGTTGATGTGCACATCAACCGCCTGCGCGAACGCATCAAGGACTGCAAGGACATCAAAATCGAAACCATCCGGGGACTCGGTTACAGAGGGGTGAAGCTATGAAACTGAAATCCAAAAAAATGCAAAGAATATACAGGCAGGCTCTTTTTCTCGTGTTCTTCACCTTTGGCACTTCTATCCTGCTTTTCCTTTTGATTCTCTTCTTAATTTTCCGAAACAGAATATTTGAGGAGAATTTCATTAGTGACAATACACGTCTGATCTTGGTCTGCTGTTTCATCTCCCTGCTGATCGTCAGCCAAGGCATCGCCTTGCTTTGGAGCAAGCGAATCATCAAGCCCGCCAACATCATCACGCAGGCGATCAACAACGTGGCGCAGGGCAACTTTGACGTGGAGATCGACACCTCCGATTTCAATGATGATCTGAAGGTCGTGGGCGAGGTCGTCAACAAAATGATTTGCGAGCTGAAAAGCATGGAGGTCATGCGGGAGGATTTTGTGTCCAACGTGTCCCACGAATTTCGCGCACCCCTGTCCGCCATTCAGGGGTACGTCACCCTCTTGAGCAGCCCTGTTCTCTCGACGTCGGAAAAGGAAGCGTATTTCGACCTGCTGACCCAATCGACCCATCAGCTTTCCGACCTCGTGGACAATGTGCTCAAGCTGTCCCGTCTGGATTCGCAGAACATCATTCAGCAATCCGAAAAGTTCCGTCTGGACGAGCAGATACGATGTGCCATTCTCCTGTATGAAAAGCAGTGGTCTGAAAAAAATCTGGAACTGGAATTGGAACTCCCGGTGTGTGCATACGTCGGCAACGAGAAAATGCTGAATCAAATCTGGGTCAACCTCATCGGCAATGCCGTCAAATTTACCGACAACGGCGGCAAGATCAGCGTCCGCATAGACACTTCACCGGCAGACGCCGTCATCGTCACCATATCCGATACGGGAATCGGCATGAGCGACGACGTACAAAAGCACATCTTTGAGCGGTTCTATCAGGGAGACACGTCCAGAAAATCCCACGGAAACGGATTGGGACTGGCTATTGTCAAAAAGATCGCAGACCTCATTGACTGCGAAATTTCCGTGAACAGCACATTGGGCGTCGGCAGCACCTTCACGGTAACTTTGAAGCAATAATCGGCGCAGCCTTGAGCGCACCGTTTACCCCCGTTTTTGCATCGCCCATTGACAAATGGAGTATATGCTACTATAATGGAAACAAAAAAGGAGATTTCGTTTCCTCATGCGAGAAAAAATTATCGAAGCGTCCATCGAAGCGCTGAAAAAAGAGGGCTTGAAATTTTCGGTAGATACCTTAGCCGACGGCTTGAAAATCTCGAAAAAAACCGTGTACAAATTTTTCCCGGATAAGCAGGCGCTGGCTTTGGCGCTGTATGAGAAATACTATTCCGATACCCTTGGCAAGGTCAAGGCGCTGGTTCGCAGGGATGCGGTCTGCAAGGAAGCCTTACTGCTTCTTTATTTCGACGCAAAAATGATGACCCGCAAGGAGATTTTCAACAAGTATGCACTCCACGAAGCCGTCTATGCATTCACCGCACGGCAAAATGATACCCTCTGGTCGGCCATTTCTGTATCTTGGGATGGGAGCGCAGAGGACAAGCAAACCCTCCGTCTCATCGTGGACGGCACTTTTGAAAAGCTCTGCACGCAGGGCGTCTCTCCGAATGACGTGATAAAAAGGTTGGTCGATTGGATATGATTCTCGGTATCAACGAAGTGATCGCCGTCATCCTTGCGAAGTACGCTTTTCAATGGGCAGGCGAGATTCCGAAATAATAGAAAGAAGAAACGTTCTTCACGGAAAATTGTGGGATCTGTGCTTCGCACCGGGGAACCCCCGGCGAGGGTTCCCCACGCCAAAACAGTCCACCGGACTGTTTTGGCTCCCCTCCTGCGCATTTCTGTTGTCAGGGCAATACCGCACAGATTGGGGTATGCGGATTGCGAAGTAAGATTTTTTGTCAGGTTGCACAGAAAGACCGCCGACTTGCTGACGCAAGTCAAGGGATTTTTGTGTAAACTGACGGAATAAGATTCAAGCAAGGCGTGTGCCGCAATTTGTGTGGTGTTGCCCAAGATTTCGCCGACTGCGGTCGGCGACCAAAGGCGCCGCCTTTGGAATCCGCAAGCCTTTAAAAAGGCTTGACCGAAACGTTTAATCCCATTAAAATAGGGAGCCTCTCAAAAGCAGAGGTTCCCTTTCTGATTTATGAAGCAGGATACATTTTTGGGATGGGTTTTCCGTTTATTTTTTTTGAATTTTACGCACCAAGGGCGCCAAAAAGCGGACATACTGGGGATAGATATGCAAGCGGAAAAGACGCACCAAGGGCAGTCCTGACTGATAAAGCTTGTAGCCGAAGGATCGACAGTCAATGACCTTGCCCTCCTTGCGGCGCACACGGACGAGCCTCGCCAAAATCCATTCCGGCTGTACGCCATATTCCACATCCCTTTGGTTGTCGCCACGCAGGACAAAGCCGTCCTTGCGCTTTCCGATCACCCGGTGCAGCACAAATTCGCCGTCCGGCCGACGATAAAAAATCACGTCGCCCCGCTGAATCGGTCTGTCCGGCTTGCGCAGGGTAGCCGTGTCCATTTTATTGCGCAGCAACGGCAGCATACTGAATCCGCTGGTCACAAACGAGACCTCGCCCCCGTTTTGCAAAACAAGCTGCATCGCCTCGGAGACCTGGTACAAGTGCACCTTTTTAGGCAAGGAAACCCGCTCCTTTTAGCTTTTGCAGAAACTCGTCAACGTCCGCCTGCGCCGTCGCACGGTCGATGGCATATTCCTTCGTCATGGCATCGACCACCGCATCCGGCGTCGTCTCCTCGAGCAGATGGTTCCAAACAAACTCCCCTGTCTCGTTCAGCGTCGTCAAACCTGAAAGCTGCATGGAGACATCACCCGTTGCAAGGACGATACTGCTGTCTCCCACCTTGCAAAGCTGATAGCCGTCTTTTATCCTCATGGCGCATTTCCTTTCCGCATTTCATTATAGGAGGTTTGCACTGCGTCCATGCTGATGTTGCAGTGCAGCTGATAGATGGGCACTTGTGTGACCAGAACATGAACCGTCTCCAGAAGTTTCGTGTACAGCTCCACACTGCGTGGGCGAACGGTCTGGTTGAGCAGCGCAAAAATCGCTTCCCGCTGCGGGAGGCGCTCGATGGAGTTGGTTTCTGCCCGGGCAACCACGGCAATGCCCTTGAGCGGCACACGCTCATTTTTGCTGATGTCGAACTTGCCACTGAACGGTGTGCCGTAGGCATAGCATCTGCCCTGCACGATGCGCAGCGCCGGTTTGTCGTCGTTCAGAATGTACGCCTTATCCTTGAAATATTCCAGCCAGAGTCCCGTATGGGTAGATTTTCCCGTGCCGCTGGGGGCGGTGAAAAGGTAGGCTTCGCCGTCCACGACCACCGCAGAGGCGTGCAGAAGCATCCCTTTGAAATACAGCAGTTTTTCATAAAAGCGTGCGCCCATAAGGAGATACTCCAAACTGCCGTTGTCCAGATGCGGCGCCTGAGAGCGGTACTCGTCGATATCCGCCTGCGTGACAGACAGAGGAAGCGCCATCTTGTCCACCTGAACCGCATACTTTTGACTGCGCTGCTGAAGCAGAGGGTACTTTGCATCGTACTCAATGCAAAGGTCGGCAATGCGATACTGCAAGGGTAAATCTCCTTTTTCTAACAATTTTTGCGCCACGGCACAGAATCTGTGCCGCCGAGCAAAACCTGCTTTTTTGTGGATACTACCGCAAATGTCCTTCTTTGCCGCCCTATGCAGCAGGGTGGCGCAGACAGGCTCATGCGGTACTCAAACGGGCAGACAGCCGAGACTGCCTGCCCGCATGATTATGGTGTTTTCGATCCGTTTAGGGTCGATCAGTTTCTGGTAACAGTGGGGCCGTAGACAATGCCAACGCCTTCGATTTCCACATAGGGACGAAGGACAACAGCGTACGGGAAGTTCGCCTTGGTCAGGGAGACTGCGTAAGTGCCGTTGTTGTTGGTATTTCTGGAAGTACCCTTCTTGACCATGCTGTTGGTGCTGTTGACAACCAGTTCGGTGTCCACATCCACCGTTGCAGGACCAAAGACGATACCGGAGCTGAGAACCTTCAGGCCGGACTTAACGCTTCTTTCAGCATAGAAGGTATCCTTCACGCCATCATCGGTCTTCCAGACGATGTTAATCGTCCAGTCGGGAGCTTCAGCGCCGTAGACTGCGGTGAATTCCGCAGAGCGGACGACCTGGTGTGCATAGGTCTTTTCCACGCTGACGATGTTGCCTTCTGCATCCTGCCAGTAGGAGAAGTTGTCGCCCGTGGCGGTGTAGGTGGCAGTCTTACCGACCTCGATGTTCGCAGTAGTTGTTTCGCCGTTGTCATTGTAAACAAGGGTGCACATCTGATCTGCGTTGAAGGAGGGGATGAGGATCAGTGCGTTGGAGCCGGGACGATAGGCAAGAACGTGACCGGTCTTGCTGTAGCTTGCGCCGGAGATGGCGAAAGCGGAGCTGCCGCCGCCGTAGTAGTTGTACTCAGGAACGAGAGATGCCACATCAATCTCGTTGCCGACCTTACCGGGCCAATCGCCGAAGGTGAAGCCGGGGATGTCGATGGTGTCCACACGGGACAGGGAAACCAGAGCAGCCTCATCGCCTGCGGTGGGAACATAGCTTTCTTCACCGACAACGTTACCGATGGAGGAAGCGAATGTGACGGTAGGCTCATCCAGATAACCGAAGTGGGCGCTGAGCTCACGGTCGGTCTTGGTGACAAGGGTCAGGTCAGGATCGGTGCTGATGATGTTGCCTGCGTTGTTTGCCCAGTACAGGAACTCGCAGCCCTCAGCGGGAGTAGCGCTCAGGGTGACAACACCGTTGTGGGTGTCGTTGACTTCCACGTCGCTGGAGATACCGTTATCGGTGGCAACAGTACCTTCGCCGATGACTTCTGCTTCGACCTTAACGGGAGCTTCTTCGATTTCGACAGTTGCGTCTTCAAAGACACACCAGCCCATGACATCGTTGCCGTTCACGAACTTCTCGGGAGTGATGTACTCGTCGAGGTTGTGGTAAACATAGACAGCCTTGTCAACATAGTAGGGGATCAGTTCCTTGTTGTTTTCCGCCTTGGTCAGGAGATTCTGCACGGTGGAGCTTGCCATGACACGATCATACACCTGAACTGCAGTATCTGCAAGATCCGCAACCTGCTTGAGGGTATCGACCTTGTCGGTGTAGCCCGCCATGTCGATCAGCTTGGCAACATTGCCGTCTTCCAGAACGGCAACGAGACCGTCCACAGCGTCCTTGGCATCGAAGAGGATGTCGATCACGCCGCCCTCTTCAAAGATCTTTTCATATGCCCAGTAAGCGATGTCGCCCCACATGGAGTCATCGTTGAGAACACCAAACTGTGCGTCGAACTCGTCCTTGATCTGGCTTACGGAATCCAGAGGTGCATAGGCATCCTTGATCACTTCAGGATCTTCCGTGAACTTCGCTCTCTGGCCGTAGCCGATGTAGTACTTGCCCTTGGCGGGATCCAGTGCGTAATCCTGGTTGCCGTTGAGCATAACAGCACCGCCGAGGTTGAACAGAGCCTGCTGCAGCGCCTTGAACTCTGCACTGTCTGCGATGGCGAAGCCGATTTCACCGTTGTTTTCGGGATTGGGAAGCTCATCGACCGTCTTCCACAGGTCGCACAGCATATCCATAACCTGGTCATACTTGCTGCAAACCCATGTGTAGTCCAGCTTATCCATTGCGATTTCATATGCTCTGTTCAGATAGTATCTGGCGTTGATCGCATACTTTGCAATGTCTGTCTGCATCTCTGCCCAAACACGATATCTGACCTGAACGCCTTCCTTTGCAGCAGCAGAGGAAATGCTGGCGGTGTAGTTGACGCCGTCCTCGGTGGTCATCTTGACGTTCTGACCGTTGGAAAGGACTGCATACTCAGGGATATACTTGTAGGAGCAGGTGGTGCTGTATCTGTTGGGCCAGATGTTGGAGTCGTCCACAGAAGCGGTGACTTCCGCCATGGCTTCGCCTTCAACGACGGTGACGGTTGCGTCACTGTCCACGGGTCTGGCATAGGCATACACTCTGTCGCCGAGAACCGTCTTGATCAGGTTGATTTCCTTTTCGGTGAGCTTCTTGTTGCCGTTGAACATACCGTTGAGATGGTCTGCAGCATTGACCTTCTCTGTGCCTTCGGCAATGACTTCGTTGGTACGGATGCCTCTCATGGCGCCGATGATGATGGCGTCATAAACGGTAACCTTGCCGCCCTTGGAGGCGCCGGTCACAGCGTTGTTCACGCCGTAGCGGCCATACAGGGAAGCCTTGTACAGGGTGACGTCTGCACCGTTCAGAGCCTCAATTGCGCTGCCGGTGGAAACGGAATACTTCTTCTGGGTGGGGATGCGGGTCATGCCGCCGCTGACGCTCACGCCGTTGATCGTCAGAGAACCGCCGTTCACACGGATGGCAGCAGGGCTCTTGTCCTTCACCGTCTTGAGCATCTCCGCAGAGGAAACATCTGCGAATCTGGAGACGACACGGCCGTCGGTGATGGTGACATTGGCACCGTTGATGGTGATTGCAGCCTTGCCGCGCTCGCCCTGAATGCTATGGCCGCCGAGATCGAGGGTAAAATCCTTGTCGATCACGATGGATTCCGTAACATTGGCAGTCAGCGTGTAGCTGCCGTCTGCTGCATCGATGGCAGCCTGAAGGGTGCCGGCAGCAGAAGCTGCAACTGCGCAGGTGCTGACAATCATGAGAACGGTTACTGCAACAGCGAGAATTCTTTTTGCAATTTTCATGATTTCTTTCTCCTTATCTTTTTATTTTTGAATATACGCAACAAAACCGATGCTGCATATCGGCTTCGCGTTATCCCGAAAATCAGCCGTTGGCGGCAGAAACAATGTCGCCGTAAACGATGAACTGCGCATCCGCCGCATTCTTGACGATCAGGAAGGGGCGGACATATACGCTCTGCCCGATGTCCACGTTGGACTGTGCCACAGAGAACGTGCCGCAGTTCTCGTTGGAGTTGCCGTAGACCTTGCGGATGCCGGCGGTGGCGGAATCGCCCGCCGCACTGACGATCATGGAATCCTCCGTCTGCTCCGTCTTGGAGACGAGCAAACCGTGGGAGAGCACGGTATAGTCCGTCGGCACGCTGCGCTCTGCGTAGAAGGTGATCTTGAACTCGGTCGTGTCAGGGACGATCTTGGACACCCGTGCCACGGGCGCAGGTGTGACGTCCTCGCCGTAGACGGCAGTCAGGGTGACGTTGTAGTTGATGCGGAAGCTGTAGTTGCGCTCATAGCTGATGACAGCGCCGCTGCTGTCCTTCCAGTAGGAAAATGCCTGACCCTCGCCGTTGACCGGCTCGGCTTTCAGATTTACGGTCTGGAAGTTTTGATAGGTGCCTGCGCCGGAAACGTAGGCATCGTTGGTGATCTTGACGGTGTAGCTCTCGCTGTTGACCGTGTAGATGGGGTAGACCACCACATCCTCGGTGGTTGCGGCGATCTCCTGCTCGGTCATGGACCAGCGCTGGAAGGTAAAGCCCGGGAGCACGCCTGCGGCGGGCACATTGATGTCCTCGTCGAAGGCATACATGGGGTCGGAATCCAGCAGCTTGTTGCCGCCGTAGTTGACGTAGGTCACGAAGTGCTCCGTATCGGAAACCACGGCAAACTGCGCACGCAGATGCATACGGGACGCCACGGTGAAGCTGACGCTGCGGTCATAGGAATAGACACGGCCGCTGTACTCGTCCAGCCAGAACATGAAGGTACGGGTCGCCGTGTCCGCCGCAGTCAGCTTGACCACTTCACCGACAGGGTTGGTACCGATATACTGGGTACGGGTGCTGCCGGAATAGTCGTCGCCCATCTCATAGAGAATCTTGCCGCCGTTGCTGGTCAGCTTGATCGGCTGTTTTCCGGTGCCGTTGTCTCCGTTGAAGGAGATCATATTTCCTGCCAAAGAGGTCAGTGCACAGGAAAAGACCAGCGCAATGGCCAGCAATACAGAGAAAACACGCTTGCAAATGGAAGTTTTCTTCATCAGGCTACATCCCGCTTTCACATATAAATACATCCTCATTATAAAGGAAGTGTTTCCAAAAATCAATACCCTTTTTTATAAAAAAACGTTTTTTTTAAAATGTCACAAACTGATCTCCCATTCCACGGCGTCTTGTGGAATTTGCACCGACCGAACACCGGCGGGCAGATTCAGCTCCACCCGGCGTTCGCCGACAGCGCCCGAAAGGGTGATCTTTTTCCCGTTTTCCATGCGCACGCACACCCATCCGCCCTGCACGGGGTAGTTGTCCACCGCCACCGTTTCGCCGTACCACGCTTCGGGAATGCCTCGGAACAGGATCAGCGTCCCGTCCGTCTTTTCGGCGATCAGCGCATCCAGCAGCGTCTTGCTCGCCGTGGACTGCCCCCAGATATGCGGACAGGCACCGCCGCCGCACGCTGCGTGCGGACGATTCCAGACCGACGTTTCCGCCGGATATCCGACCGCCTCCCACCAGGAAAAGGGTCCGCTCATGGCGTGTTCGATCATGAACCGATACGCTTCAATGCCGGCCGAGCGGTATTTCTCCCCCCGCAGCGCCGCACTGCCGTAGCCGGCGTTGTAGGCACTGCAATACCATCCGTGGGGGTAGCCGCCAAAATTGTACGGACTGTCCGACACGGTGCGGCGCATCCTGCCCACATATTCATAGGTGCTGTCGATTTTGTCCAGCATGACGCCGTACTGCGGCGCCCCCAGCAGATAGCCGTCCCACGCCCATCTGCCGAACAAAAACATAGACAGGGCGTTGGCGTCCCGGGGATCCCTGCGCTGTCCCTTTTCATTGGGGCGGGTCATGGAAATGGGGATGTAGTCGATGCCCTGTTCCCGCATCAGCCCCTCAAGCTGTGCGTTGCAAGCGCTGAGCAGACTGTCATACTGCGCCGACGCCCACGCCGCCTCTTCCGTTTTACGCAGCTCGTCGCAGATATATTTGTATGCCGAAAGTCCCGTCAGCGCCGACCAGTTGTCCACCGTCCAGTGTCCCAGAGAGTCGATGGCGTTGGTGGGCTTCATGATGCCGTACTCTCCCCTGTCCCCCTCGATGGTGTGGGTATTCTCCGCAATTTCCGAAAACTTCTCCTGCACATATGCCCTGTCCCCCGTTTTTTGCAGGTACAGCGCAAAGGGCCAGCTGTATTTCCAGCGGGCGTCGGGATAGAGAACGTGATCCAAAATATGTGCCGCATATTCCCGGAAGTGACGGAAATCCCCCATGGTCAGCAGTGCCGCCATGATGCCCAGCGTATCGTGGTCAAACACGTTGTCGTACCCGTTTTCCCCAACGTGCAGACGATCGCCGTCCTTGACGATCATGGTGTAGATGTACCCCGCCTTGTATGCGTTGACCAGTTCTTTGTCCGGCAAGGTCGGCTGTGCAATTTCGGAAAGGCGCTGCGTCCAGTAGGCCTTCATGTGCACATAGTGGGACTGCCAGTCCCCTGCTGTCCGAAGTGTGTCCGCCGGCGGAAAGGGATATGTCCCGCCGAATCTGTCCGCAAAGATTGCAAAATCCGCCGTCACCGTTTCCCCCGCCTCCACAGAGCGGGGTACGTCCGTCAGCGGGATGAGATATTTGGAAACGTCCCGCATAGCAACGGCGTCCTGTCCCCGGTTGCAAAGGGTCATCCGCGAATAGGCGGCGACGAAGTCCCGCCCCTGCAGCGTGAGCTTGTCGGCAAAGCTTTCCAGCGTGACCTCCAGCGTCCCCGCCGCAAAACGGCTCACCAGACACGGCAGAAAGCCCTCCCTGTTGTGCCAGTCGATCTTGCCGGTGATGTCCTTTTCCGTGAAGCCGAAATGCACCAGCACATTGCCCCTGTCCCGCAGCAGATAGCACCCGTCCGCAAAGGCGATGGGCGCATGGCGATCTCCCTCCCAGCCGAACACGGATTGGAGACCGTAATGCTTTTTGCACAGCAGTTTTTTCGTCATGGCGCCCTTTTTGGATCGTGTGTGCTTCACCGCCATAAAGCGGAAATATCGGTTCACCCCAAAGGCAAAGAGCGCATGAAGCGGATGCGGCATACCAATCCCCCCCTAAAAAAGAGCTGTCCCATTTCGGCGAAGGCAATTTTTTGTGCTTTGCGAAATGCGACAACTCCAAAGGTTTTACAGTCTTTCCAGTACCTCGGGATGGGCGTCCAAGTCGATGCGCCGATAGTCGTCCTCTGCGTCAAAGAACCAGCACCGTGCGTCCGGGCGCTCGGGAGAGTGCAGGATATACCGCTTGTCGTCCACAAAGCAGATCGCCGCATCGTTCTCGCACGCAATCGACGAGATCTTTCGGGAACGCACCACGTCATTGAACGACTGCCACGTCTCGGAGTCGTAGTGGGGGCAGTTGCAGTACGGAATCAGATCCAGACAGTCCACAAACATAAATTCGTGTTCGGGACCGCAGTCATCGTACCCCTCACGGAACCAGCACATGGAGCCGGAGGAGGCGCCAAAGAGCACCTTGCCCGCCTGTGCCGCTTCACGCAGATATTTGTCCACATGGTACCGCCGCCACATTTCCGCCACAAACCGCAGATTGCCGCCGGGCACATGGATCACGTCCGCTTTGCGAATCTTTTCGGCGATCAGCGCCTCGGTCACATAGTCCCGCGTCACAAACAGCGCATCCACTTCGCATCCCCAGTTGAAAAAGCGGGAATACATGGACGTGTCAAAGTTGTCGAAGATGGTGGTGGGAATGGTCAGGAAATTCGGCTTCTCCTTATCGCACAGCGACAGAATGTGCCGCACCAGAAAATCTCCGTGCCTGCCGTCAAAGCCGCCGCCGATGGCTACAATTTTGCTCATATTTTCTTCCTTTCTCCGCCGAAACACGGATTGCTTTTGCAGTTCCATTGTATCGAATGTCCCGCCCGTTGTCAATCCTTTTATCCCAGCGCCACATCCAGCGTCATCATCAGGGAAAACCCCAGCATGAACATGAGCGTGCCGGTGTAGGCACGGCCGCATTCCGACATTTCGGGCACAAGTTCCTCCACCACCACATAGATCATTGCCCCCGCCGCAAAGGCAAGCAGATACGGCAGGATCGGTACGATCAGCGTGGACAGCAGTACCGTCAGCGCTCCGGCAATGGGTTCCACAATTCCGGACAGTACGCCCCGCCCAAAAGCCTTGCCCTTTCTCATGCCCCGGGACGCCAGAGGCATGGAGATGATCGCCCCCTCGGGGAGATTTTGGATGCCGATGCCCATGGAGAGCATCATCGCCGCCGAAAAAGCCGTATCGGACTGTCCCGCAAGGGCGCCCGCAAACGCCGCCCCCACCGCCATGCCCTCCGGAATGTTATGTATGACCACAGCCAGCACCAGCATGGCGACCTTTTCGTTCTCTTTCTGTGCCTGTATGTGCGGCAAAAGCTTATCCGCCAGCATCATGGACACAATGCCCACGCAGAATCCGCTCACCGCCGGAAAGAACGCCAGCTTGCCCATGTCCGCCGCCCGATCAATGGACGGCAGCAGCAGGCTCCACACCGATGCCGCCACCATCACACCCGCCGCAAAACCGATCAGTGCGTGCTGGAGCACGGCGTTGATTTCTTTTTTCAAAAACAGCACGCACGCCGCACCCAGCGCCGTGCCGATAAAGGGGATCATCAGTCCCCAAAAAACTGTATCTGTCATCCTGTCCCTCTCTCCTTGTTTTTTGACAGTGGGTCTGTGTATAGACCGTCCGCCATATGCAGACATTCTATACTATGTTGCGACAGATACGGCTGTGAAAAAACACCGCCGCACATCAGGCGGCAGTGTCTCTTCTGTTATCGGAGTTTTTCCATCCCGACATATTCCTGCACGAGGACGGGAAGCTTGCGGAACAGTGCTTTGAAGAAAGCGGCGAGTTTGGCGAAGAAGCCGGTTTTGACACTGACGGTCTCGGTTTCGGATTCGGCGAGTGTCTTGCCGTCCTGCATATACTTCGCCTGCACTGTAAAGGTTTTCTTGGCTTCTTTCACGGTATAGGTGTCGCCCGTACCCATGTCCTTGCCGTCCACGAACCAGTGCACTTCGGCGCCGTCCACAGGGCTGTTTACCACTGCGGCAAAGGTAATGGTCGTTCTGTAGTCCACTGTCCGACTGCTTTGGAAATTGCGAACCGCAACCGTCGGCAGCATGGGAATCGGCAGGGTCTCAAAGGCAGCGCAGGCGGAACATTCCCGTCTTTTTTGACCGGCTTCGGTCTGCGTCGCTTCCTTGACAACGACCCATGCGCCGAAGGAATGCCCCAACGCTTCCGTTTCGTCGCTCTTATAGCTGTCGCCGCAGGCGGAACAGGTGTAGGTGGTGCAGCCCTTTTCCGTGCAGGTGGGCGGTGTGACAACGGAATCATACTTGTGTCCCGCTGCCTCTGTTTCATCGGCGGTGTAACTGTCGCCGCACATGGAACAGGTATAAGTAGTATAGCCCTTTTCCGTACAGGTGGGTGGTGTGACGGCAGAGCTGTATTTGTGTCCCGGCGCATCCGTTTCGTTGTCCGTGTAGCTGTCCCCGCAGGCGGAGCAGGTATAAGTAGTATACCCCTTTTCCGTGCAGGTGGGCGGCGTCACGGTGCTGTCATAATCGTGACCCAGCGCTGGTATCTCCTGCGTTTCGCTGAGCCGTTCATCACAAACAGCACAGACAGTGTATTCCTCCCCCTTCGCCGTACAGGTCGGTTCGGTGCGGACTGTCTTTTCCGTGTGCGGGATCGTTTCGATGTCCTCCGTGTAGCTGTCCCCGCAGCGGGAACAGGTATAGGTCGCCGCACCCGTTTCCGTGCAAGTCGCTTCTTTCGTCACGGTGCAGTCATAATCGTGACCCAGTGCAGGTATCTCCTGCGTTTCGCTGAGCCGTTCATCGCAAACAGCACAGGCAGTGTATTCCTCTCCCTTTGCCGTACAGGTCGGCTCGGTGCGGACTGTCTTTTCCGTGTGCGGGATTGTTTCAATGTCCTCCGTGTAGCTGTCGCCGCACACGGAACAGGTGTAGGTGGTATAGCCTTTCTCCGTACAGGTGGGCGGTGTCACGACGGAGGTATATTCATGGGTATGCGCACCGGAGCTCGTCACGGTGACGGTGCCGCTCTGTGTCTGGAAAGAAACCGGCTGCAGGTCGCAGTTGAAGCAGGAACTGCTGCTGCAAGTCAGCGAAACCGTCGTATCCCCAAGGGGTGCATCTTCCCGAACTTGGAAGGTAAAGGTCACCAAGATGCCATCCTGCGTGTGGTTCGTCGTGGACAGGGAATCCGACCACAGCACGTTGTAGGGCACTGCCGTCTTGTCGCCGCCGGGCACCATGGTGCCGGTACCCAGCAGACCACCGTCCTGCACTGTCGTCAGCGTCAACACGTCGGGATCATAGCTGATCTGCACAAGGGCGGCAATGATGCCGGGATTGCGGACAATCTCCACCGCCACATCCACGCTTTCCCCGGGGTGGGTCGTCACGCTGACGATGCGCAGCGTCGGTTCCTCTGCCGCCGAAGCCAGCGTACCCGTCCCGAGCGCCAGCAGGGTTGCCAATAGTATACTGCACACCTTTTTCCAAAACATCATGGTTCTGTCCCCTTTCCTGAACTTTTCCACCTTTAATGGTAATATAAAACCCCGAAAACGTCAAGAAAATATTTTGCAAAGTACATATTTTCTTGACGGGTCTGCATATCTATGGTAAAATCAATATTTGTAAAAGTATGACTGAAAGGATTATCCAAGCATGAAACGAGTACTTGTCTTATTCGGCGGCGTTTCCTCGGAGTACGAGGTCTCCCTGCGTTCGGCAAAATCGGTCATCGACTGCATCGACAGAAGTCTCTGGGAGGTTCTGACTGTCGGCATCACCAAGGACGGTCAATGGTTCCTGTACAGCGGAAGCAGCGCAAGGATCGAAAGCGGTGCATGGTGCACCGACACAGAAAATCTCGCCCCCGCCATCCTTTCCCCCGACCGCCTTGTGCACGGCCTGACGGTATTCCGCACGGACGGCGTGGAAAATGTGCCTGTGGATGTGGTTTTCCCCGTCCTGCACGGCAAAAACGGGGAGGACGGCACCATGCAGGGCTTTTTGCAGCTGGCGGGCATCCCCTTTGTCGGCTGTGACACCCTGTCCTCCGCCATGAGTATGGACAAAGCCGCCACCAACACCATGGCCGACCACATCCATATGCCCCAGGCCAAGTGGCTGTGCACCAACAGGTGGGACTACAACGGCGACAGCGTCGCCTTTCGGCGGGAATGCACCGAAAAGCTGGGCTATCCCCTGTTTGTAAAGCCTGCCAACGCCGGCTCCTCCGTGGGAATTTCCAAGGTCTATTCCGAAGCAGCGCTGGACGAGGCCATTCGCCTCGCCTTTGAGCACGATACCAAGGTCGTTTTGGAGGAGGGCATCGACGGCTATGAGCTGGAATGCGCCGTCATCGGCAACGAAACGCCCGAGGCGCCCATGGTGGGCGAAGTGATGCCCTGCAACGACTTCTACGACTACGACGCCAAATACATCGCCGGCGACAGCGCACTGTATATCCCCGCCCGTATCACCCCCGAAGCCTTCCGCACCGTGCAGGAATATGCCGTGCGGATCTACCGCACCCTGGGCTGTTCCGGTCTGTCCCGTGTGGATTTTTTCCTGCGCAAGAGCGACGGTCAGGTTCTCTTTAACGAGATCAACACCATCCCCGGATTCACTTCCATCAGTATGTATTCCAAGATGCTGGTCGCCGCAGGCATCCCCTACGGGGAGATCGTGAACCGCCTGCTGCGCCTTGCCATGGAGAAGTGGAGCTGACATGGAAAAGAAAACGATCCTTTTGACGATTCGTGACCGTCACATTCAGGACGGCGAAGCCGACAGCTCGGAGCTGATCACCACAGGAACCTTCCAAGGCACGGCGGAGGATTTCACCATCTGCTACAACGAGCAGGACGATGCCCTGAAAAGCTGTGTCACCACTGTGCGTGTCGAGGGTCAGGAGCGCATCACCATGGTGCGCACCGGCAGTACCACGGCGGAGCTGATCCTCGAAAAAAACAAGCGGCATAATTGCCACTACAATACCCCCTACGGCAGTTTTGTTTTGGGCGTGTACGCCAAGGAGATCGTCTCCCAGGTTCTCCCCGAGGAGGCCTGCGGCGCCGTGGCGTTCCGCTACACGCTGGATTTCAACTCTGCCAACAGCACCGAAAATGAACTCAACATACTCTTTAAGGAGGCAACGTCCAATGTCCCTGATTGTTAAAAAAGTCCAGCAGGACATCCGTGAAAAAATTCTTGAAGCCACCGCCCGTGCCATGGCCGACGGCACTCTGCCCACCGTTCCCACGGGCGACTTCATCATCGAAGTGCCCGCCGACCGCAAAAACGGCGACTTCTCCTCCAATGCCGCCATGGCATGGGCGAGGGATTTTCACAAAGCCCCCCGCATGATCG
The DNA here is from genome assembly GCA_029012165.1 of Oscillospiraceae bacterium. GTDB lineage: Bacteria > Bacillota > Clostridia > Oscillospirales > Acutalibacteraceae > UBA1425. The sequence goes on from JAQXLO010000065.1 coordinate 47,408, forward strand.
CCGATGCGATCGTTTCCCACATGGATCTCGCCGGCACCTATCTGGAGCGCTGTGAAATGGCGGGTGCGGGTTTCCTCAATTTCTACCTTGCCGACACCTACTATGCCGCCATTCTGCGGGATATCCGCAACAAGGGTGCCGATTACGGCCGCTCCGACTACGGCAAGGGACAGCGCATCAACGTGGAATTCATCTCCGCCAACCCCACCGGTCCCATGCACATGGGCAATGCCCGAGGCGGTGCGCTGGGCGACTGTCTGGCGGCTGTGATGGATGCCGCCGGGTACGAAGTGTCCCGGGAATTTTACGTCAACGATGCCGGCAACCAGATCGAAAAATTTGCCCTGTCTCTGGACATTCGCTACCGCCAGCACTTCGGCGAAGAGATCGAAATGCCCGAGGACAGCTACCACGGCGAGGACATCAAGGAACACGCCGAAGCTTTTGCCGCCCTGTACGGCGACAAATATCTGCACGAGGACGAGGCTGTCCGCCGCAAGGCACTGGTGGACTACGCCCTGCCGAAAAATATTGACCTCATGCGGGAAAATGTTGCCAAGTACCGCATCGTCTACGACAAGTGGTTCTTTGAAAGCGAGCTGCACAAGGGCGAGGTCGCCGAGGTCATTCAGCTGATGCGGGACAAGGGTCTGACCTACGAAAAGGACGGCGCCCTTTGGTACAAGGCAACCGAACACGGCGGCGAAAAGGACGAGGTGCTCATCCGTGCCAACGGCAACCCCACCTACTTCGCCGCAGACATCGCCTACCACCGCAACAAATTGCAGGTGCGTGGGTTTGACAAAGCCATCGACATCTGGGGCGCCGACCACCACGGGCACGTCGCCCGCATGAAGGGCGCACTCGAAGCCATCGGTATCGACGGCGGCAAGCTGGACGTCATTCTCATGCAGCTGGTGCGTCTGATGAGCGGCGGCGAAGTGGTACGTATGTCCAAGCGCACGGGCAAAGCCATCACCCTGACCGACCTGCTGAACGACATTCCCATTGACGCCGTGCGTTTCCTGTTCAATATGCGTGAACCCGGCTCGCAGATGGAATTTGACCTCGACCTTGCCGTGGAACAAAGCGCCCAGAATCCGGTGTATTACTGCCAGTATGCCCACGCAAGAATTTGCAGCATCTTCCGCAAACTGGAGGCGGACGGCATCACGCCCCGGGACTGCACCGAGGCGGAGCTGATGCGGCTGAACGCCCCCGAGGAGCGGGAGCTGATTCGCCATCTGGCTTCCCTGACGGACGAGATCATCACCGCCGCCAAAAATTACGACCCGGCGAAGATCACCCGCTACACCATCGACCTTGCTTCCCTCTTCCACAAGTTCTACAACGCCTGCCGTGTTTCCGTGGAGGATGAAGCCCTCATGCAGGCAAGACTGTTCCTGTGCGCCTGTGTGCGGGACACCATCAAAAATATCCTCACGATGCTCAAAATCAGCGTCCCCGAAACGATGTAAACCAGCCCAAACGCAAGGACTGCCGCATCCCGTAAAGGCTTGCGACAGTCCTGTTTTTTTGTAATTTTCGTTTTACCGCTCGGGAGAGTAGGTAAACACCATATCCTCGCCCGCATTCTCCTCGGCATCTTCCCAGCGCATCGTTTTGTCCTCGCCCATGCGGAACGTGCCGCTGCCGTTCTCGGAAAGCACTTCACGGGTTTCCTCGCCCTCGTCCGTATAGCTCACCAAGGTTTTCACGGCGTCGGCATAGGTGAAGGTATCGCTGTCCGGGTGATAGACCGCCGTCATTTTCCACTCCACGGACTGCCATGCGCTGTCGCCCCATTGAATCAGAATCTCCGCCTCATCGTCGCTCGTCGCCTGTATGCGCACGGTGCATCGGCCTTCGCCGTAAGTGCCGGCGTAATCCTCTGCCGTGCGTACGGCAATCGTCGGCTCGGTCTGCGCCGCCGTTGTCGAAGCGGCCGCTTCGGTTGTCTGCGCCGCCGTTGTTGTCGAAGCGGCCGCTTCGGTCGTCTGCGCTTCGGTCGTCTGCGCTTCGGGCGTCTGTTTGTCGCACGCCGTGAAGCTGAACACAGTCAACGCCAAAGACAGTGTGATTGCAATCATACGTTTATGCATTTCGACATCTCCTTTATTCATTCAAAAAGCCGTGCTTCACAAGAGTGGAACACGGCTTCTTTATAGGCACAAGATTAGATTTTCATTGCCACTTCATAGGCACGCCACACGACGGAACGCAGGTTGCCGATCTCCAAGCAGTCGCCCACCAGATGGACGTTCTTGCCCTTGGGCGCCAAGGGTGCGGGAATGTAACCGGCACAGCTGATGACGGAATCGCAGGGAATGTCGATCTCCTTACCGTCCTTGGTGCCGCAGACGATGGAATCGTCCCGCACCGCCTTGAGGGTGGTCTCCAGATAGACGGGCGTCTTGTGCAGCTCGAACCACTCACGCAGATAGGAGGAGTTGGCAAGGCAAACACCCTTCTGCGCCACTAAGTCGTCCTTCATTTCCACGATGATGGGCTTTTTGCCCTGCAGGGCAAGCTCATAGGCGATCTCACTGCCGGTCAGACCGCCGCCGATAACGGCAACCGTCTCGCCGACTTCCTTCTTGCCGTTGAGGAAGTCGCACGCCTCGACCATCTTTTCGTAGCCGGGCACACGCTTGAGCTGACGGGGCACGGAGCCGGTGGCGATGATCACGGGATCGGAGCCGAATGCGGCAATGTCCTTGACCTCGTCGTTCAGATGCACTTCGATATCCAGCTTCTTCATCTGCAAGCGGTACCACTCCAGCAGTTCACGCAGCTTGCCCTTGTAGGACTCTGCACTGGCAGGGATAAAGGTGCCGCCGAGGACATCGCTCTTTTCATGGATGATGGGGTTATGACCACGCTCTTTGAGCACACGGGCGGCTTCCATGCCGCCGATGCCGCCGCCGACGATATGTACGGTTTTGGGCGATGTGGTCTTTTTGATGTAGTGCTTGTTCCACTGCATGGTCTCGGCGTTGACGGCGCAGCGGGACAGGTGCAGACTGTCGGACAGCTCCTGATCGTTGGCAACGCCCTTGTAGTGGCACATATTGAAACAGCCGTTGTGGCACAGGATGCACGGACGGATGTCCTCTTCCTTATCGTTCATCATCTTGGTGACCCACTGCTGGTCGGCTAAGAACGGACGGGCAAAGCCTGCACCGTCGAGCTTGCCGTCGGCGATAGACTGCGCCGCAACACGGGGATCCATGCGACCGGCGCAGATTACGGGAATGTCGCAGAACTTCTTGATATGTTCCACGTCGGCAAGGTTGCAGTTTTCGGGCATATAGATGGGCGGGTGTGCCCAGTACCATGCGTCGTAGGTGCCGTTGTCGCAGTTCAGGCAGTCGTAGCCCGCATCCTGCAGGAACTTGACGGCGATCTCGGACTCCGCCATGTCACGACCGACCTCCACGTAGTCCTCCCCCGGCAGAGCGCCCTGACGGAAGCCCTTGGTCTTGGACACGACGCTGTAGCGCAGAGAAACGGGGAAGTCCTTGCCGCACTCTTTTTTGATTGCCTTGACGATCTCGGCGGCGAAACGATAGCGGTTTTCCAAAGAGCCGCCGTACTCATCGGTACGTTTGTTGACATATTTCAGTGTGAACTGGTCGAGCAGATAACCCTCGTGGACAGCGTGGATCTCCACACCGTCTACGCCTGCCTCCTGCAGCAGCTTTGCAGACTTGGCAAAGGCGTCGATGAACTCCTGAATCTCTTCCTTGGTCATCTCACGGGAGGGCACCTTGTCGGACCAGCGGTTGGGTGCAGGGCTGGCAGTGGCGGTAATTTTGTCGATGTTCATGATGGGCTTGCTGATGGTACGCACGACGGGCGTGTTGTACAGCATCTCCATCATGCTGTCAATGGTGAACGAACGGCCGAAACCGGCAGTCAGCTGAACGAACAGCTTGGCGCCTGTCTTGTGGAATTCGGGCATCCATTTCGCCAGATCCTTGTACATCTTTTTCTTTTTGTGCAGCCACTGTCCGAGCATCGGGTTGTACACAGGCTGACAGCCCGGCAGAACAAGGCCGCAGTTGTTTTTGGCGACTTCCATGATGAAGCGTGCGCCGGCCTTGTCGAAGTGGTTCACTTCCATCCAACCGAAGAGGTCAGTGCCGCCCATACTGGTCAGTACGATGCGGTTTTTGATCTCACAGTTGCCGATTTTCCACGGGGTGAATAAGGGGGCTAATTTCTGATCCATGCTCTGTCTCTCCTCACATAAAATTCGGCAAAACACCTATGATATTATTGTACATTTTTTTGTGCGTTTGTCAAGATGAAAACAAAAGAAAGCGCCGCCAAAAGACGACACTTTCATCGGTAACAGGTTCGTCGCTTTGCCCTACCTCTGCTCCCCGCCGAGATAGTCGTCTGTGGATTTAGAATAGGGGTTTTTGTTCTCCGGGTACGGGGTCGGTGTATCGGCGGCACGGTTGGCGAGTGAAAACACCACCGTAATCACCAGCGCATACAGCACCCAAATGCCCAAAAGGACAAACGTCGGAAACAGCGGGAAGTGCAGCCACAAGTGCAGGCAATAGTACACAATCGCCGCCACACACCACTCGAAACGAAATACCATATTCAGCAGCAGACACAGAATAAATCCGTGGTCTTTTGCCGTTCTTCGCATGAATTATTCCTCCTGTTCGGCGTAGATGCGCTCCACACCGTAGTACTTTGCCATATTGGCGTTGGCAAAATGGTCGGGATCGTCACTCAGATACTCCAGCTGGTAAAAGGCACAGTACTGGCTTTGCGGCACCGGCACCGGCAGGGTGATCTCCCGCTCTCCGAGCGCCTTTTTTTCCTCGATGGTCTGTATATTCTCCTGCACCGCTTCGTGCATCAGGTACATATCCTGTATGCCGAAGGGGCACCAATAAAACAGCGACAGGCAGACAAGCGTCGAAAGACAAAGACAAGCCATGTGCGCCTTTTCCGTTTCCGAAAGGGCGAGAAGCAGAATGCCGTCCGCAGCGATAAACAACAGCGCCGGCGCCGCCATACAGCGAACCGGGTAGTATCGGGACAGGGTAAAGATCAGTCCCGCACCCATGGCGCCGCAGGCAAACACGGCAGAAAGCAAAAGGCGCTTTTTATCCGCACGCAAAGCGAGCGCCGCAAACAACAGAATAACAAAGGCGATGAGGACAGGGCGCATTCGATAGAAGCGATCCGTCACCTTGCCGAACTGATACAGCAGGCGAATGAGGGAAAAGCCGCCGCTTTTGTTGCTGCGCTCCGCCGGAGCAAAAACCATGCAGGCATAGCCAACAACGGCGAAAATGATGGATGCGATCGCCGTCGGCGGCACCTTGCGTTTTTCCGCAAAGCGCACCAGCAGGACAAACAGGATCGCCATAAAAATCGCTGCTCCGGACAGATTTTCCAAATATGCGCCCATGCACACGGCACCGAGGGCAAACAATGCCTTTATAAACACATTTCCGTCTTGCAGCAGGTTTTTCCGTCCCTCGTACAGCCGCACAAAGGGCAGGAGAAACAAGAACGCCGGAATCTGCGCCCACAGGTAGTTGCACGACCCATCCAGCCAGAAGTTGACCTGACCGAATCCCGGTTCAAAGACCCAGACGGCAGAAAACAGCGTGAGCAAAAAGAGATTGTTCGTTTCTTTTCCCCTGCACAGCCTGTACAGCAGACAGAGACTGAGCGCAAAAACGGCGGCGTTGATCACGTTGAACACCGTCTTGGGCAGGTTTTCAAAAATCTGCACAAAGGCGTGGGCAATCAGACGTCCGTTCATGGTATAGGCGTGGGCACGCATGGAATCGAGCAGGGCGGAAACACTGCGCACCGGCTCGCCGTCCGCAAAGGAGTAGGTGTACAGAAAATCATCCGCACACTTGTCCGTCAGCATATTGCCCACCAGCATGACCACAAACACCGCCGCAAGCAGCAGCAGTGTGACAATACGGGAGGTGTTGATCTTTCGGATAAACTGCATAACTTCTTCCTTTACAGATCGCCGCAGGTCTCGGCAATGATGAAACGGGGTCTTGCTTTGATCTCGTCATAGATGCGCCCCACATAGAAACCGAGGATACCGATACCGAGCATACAGCCGCCGCCGATGAGGAGCATCAGCAGGGCAAGTCCCGTGCCCATGCCGACAGCATAGCCCGCAATCAGGCGAATGAGCGAAACGATGCCCCACACACCGCACACCGCCAGCAGCAGAACACCGAGCACGGTGACGAACTGCATGGGTGCGTTGGAAAAGGCGGAAATATTGTTCAGCGCATATCGGATCAGGGATTTGGTGGACCACTTGGACTCCCCCGCCTCCCGTTCCCGCACGTCAAAATACACCGTTGCGGTGCGGAACCCCACCCAAGAGGACAGGGCACGGAAAAATGCCCCCCGCTCCGGCATTCCCAGCAGGGCGTCCACCGCCTTGCGATCCAGCAGTTTGAAGTCGGAGGCGTTCGCCATGTCGATGCCGGACGCCTTGCCGATCAGGGCATAAAAGCTGTTGGCGGCAAAGGCGTGCAGTCCGCTCTCCTGCCCCCGGCTGGATTTCTGCCCTTCGATCACCTCAAAGCCTTGCTGCCAAAGCCTATACATCTCCACGATCTTTTCCGGCGGGTGCTGCAGATCGCAGTCGATGACCACACAGCACTCTCCCTTGGAACGGGACAATCCGGCAGCGATGGCAGATTCCTTGCCGAAGTTGCGGGAAAAATGGATGCCGCACACGTTGTGCCGTTCCCCGGCGGCGGCGGTGATCTTTTCCCATGTGCCGTCCTTGGAGCCGTCATCCACAAACAGCAGTTCGTTGGGGATGTCCGCTTCCTGTAAAATAGAACTGATCACAGAAGCTGTCTTTTCGATCATCGCTTCTTCGTTATAAGACGGTATGATAACAGACAAAAGTCCTTGCATACAGACACTTCCTTTTTTCGGTTATTCCTATCATACAATAGTTTGCAAAAGATTGCAAGAAATTATTAAAAAGCTATTGACAAGGCGCTGTTGGTGCGATATAATCCAATCAATGAACAAATGAATAGTTGTTCATATGTTTGAGAAGAGGTGTTTCGGATGTCTGAACATACCCACAATTCTAACTGCGGATGCGGCGAAGAACACGAACATGGCGAACATTCGCTGAAAAGCAGTGTCCTGCGCCTATGTGTTTCAGCGGTATTCCTTGTTGCCGGGCTGCTCCTGCACCACAAGGGACTGCTGTGGCAGAGCCTTGCCGTCTGCATCCTTGCCTATATCCCTGTCGGCTATACCGTGGTTTGGGAAGCGGTGGAAAACCTGCTGCACGGCAAGCTGTTTGACGAAAACTTTCTGATGACCGTTGCCACTGTCGGCGCCTTTTTCGTGGGCGAATATCCGGAGGCAGCGGCTGTCATGCTCTTTTACCAGCTCGGCGAGCTGTTTGAGCACATCGCCGTGAACCGCTCCCGTGGCTCCATCGCAGCGCTGATGGATATCCGTCCCGACGCCGCACACCGCAAGACGGAAAACGGCACTGAAACCGTCCCGCCCGAAGCCGTTGCCGTCGGGGATATCCTGGTCGTGTCCCCCGGCGAACGCATCCCCTTGGACGGCGTGATCCTGTCCGGCACGGCACAGCTGGACACCTCCGCACTCACGGGGGAATCCCTTCCCCGCACGGTGCAGGCGGGAGACAGTATTCCGGGCGGCTGCATTGATCTGGACGGCGTTTTGGAGATGCGTGCGGAAAAGGTGTATGCAGAATCTACCGTACACAAAATTTTGGAGCTGGTGGAAAATGCCGCCTCCAAAAAATCCCGCTCCGAATCCTTCATCAGCCGTTTCGCCGCATGGTATACACCCGTTGTCGTGGCGCTGGCCGTCCTGCTGGCTGTGGTGCCGCCCCTTGTGACGAAGGACGCTTTCTCCGTATGGATCTACCGTGCCCTCAACTTTTTGGTCGTTTCCTGTCCCTGTGCGCTGGTCATCTCCGTTCCGCTGAGCTTTTTCGGCGGCATCGGCGGCGCTTCCCGCTGCGGCGTGCTGGTCAAGGGCAGCACATATCTGGAAGCCCTGTCCTATGCCGACACGGTGGTCTTTGACAAAACCGGCACCCTGACACAGGGTGTGTTCCGTGTCAGCGCCATTCATGCGCAGGGCATGAGTGATGCAGATCTGCTGTACTATGCCGCCGGTGCGGAGCAGTTCTCCTCCCACCCCATCGCCGTATCCCTGTGCCGGGCGAGCAAAACGGTTCCGGTGCAATCCGATATCCGTGCCATGAAAAACCATGCAGGCAAGGGTGTTTCCGCCATCGTCGGCGGCAGAGAAGTGCTGGCGGGCAATGAAAAGCTGATGCAGGAAAGCGGCATTTCCGTTACGGTCCCCCCGGAAAACGGCACGGTTGTCTATGTGGCTGTGGACGGCGTATACGCAGGTTCCATCGTCATCACCGATGCGCTCAAGCCCGACGCCGCTGAAGCCATCGCCGCCCTGAAAGCAGACGGCATCCGCACGGTACTGCTGACGGGTGACCGGCAGGAAAATGCGGACGATGCGGCAAAAGCGCTGGGTCTGGACGAAGTACACGCACAGCTTCTCCCCACGGACAAGGTGGCGCACCTGGAAGCCATTTTGCAAAACAGCCGGGGCAAGGTGATCTATGTGGGCGACGGCATCAACGACGCTCCCGTGCTCGCCCGTGCCGATATCGGCATTGCCATGGGCAAGCTGGGCAGTGACGCCGCCATTGAAGCGGCGGATGTGGTCATCATGAACGATGCCCTCTCCAGCATCCGTACCGTGCGCCGCATCTCCGCCAAGACACTGCGCATCGTGCGGGAAAACATCGTCTTTGCCCTTGCAGTCAAAGCGGTGATCCTGCTGTGCAGTGCGCTGGGGTGGACAGGGCTGTGGATGGCGGTATTCGCCGATGTGGGCGTGTGCCTTCTGGCCGTACTCAACGCCCTGCGGGCACTGCGCAAATAAACAATCTTTTCACACGGCCATGCCGCTGTCTTTTCATTTTCTTGACAGAATACTGTTTTTGATGTATAGTTTTTGCAGTGAATACGGATAACCTCGGCAAAGCGGTCGGTGGCGTATGGATTTTTCGACCTGCGCCGAGTGTATTCCGGAACTGTGAGGTGTTTCGGACGCAATGAAAATTGGTGTTGTGGATGTGGGCGGCGGACTGAGAGGCATTTTCGGTGCCGGCGTTCTGGACTACTGCTTGGAGCACGGCATTCGGTTTGATGTGGGGATCGGCGTGTCCGCCGGGAGTGCAAATCTGGCGTCCTATGCGGCAGGTCAAGCCCGGCGCAACTATACATTTTATACCGAGTACGCCTTCCGCAAGCAGTATATGAGCATGGATAATTTCCTGCACAAGCACTCCTTTGTGGACATGGAGTATGTGTACGGCACACTCTGTCGTGCCAACGGTGAAAACCCTCTGGATTACCTTTCCCTGCGGGACAACCCCATGGAGCTGTATGTGGTCGCCGCAGATGTGCACACGGGAGAACCCATTTATTTCGACAAGCACAACATACAGCAGGATGTGTACGATGTCTTTAAAGCGTCCTCTTCCATTCCCTTCGTCTGCCCGCCCTACGAGATTCAGGGCGTACCCTACTATGACGGCGCCTTGGCCGATCCGGTGCCCGTGGAAAAAGCCTTTGCGCTGGGATGCGACCGTGTGGTGCTGATTTTGACAAAGCCCGAAAGTCTGCGCCTGCGATCCCGAAAAGAGGAGGTTTTGGCGGCGCTTATCCGCAAGCAATATCCCATTGCCGCAAAAAACCTGCGTCAAAGAGCCGTGCGATACAACAAAAGCGTGGAGGCGGCACAGGCCTACGCCAAGCAGGGCAAGGTGCTGATCGTGTCCCCGGACGATACCTGCGGCGTGGATACACTCAAAAAGGATCGAGCCGCCTTGGAAAAGCTGTACCAAAAAGGGTACGCCAGCGGCACCGATATCGCTTGCTTTCTTGCATAAAAAAGAGACCATCCCGGAATTTGTGTAAACCTCCAAAATGATGTAGAATAGAAGCACCATATTGGATGTAAAAATTTGGTTTGTTCCCTTGTGCCGATTCCGTTTTGGGTTCATTTCTTGGCGAAGCGGAAAGGTTTTCCCACATTCAGGACAAAACTTCGCTTCTCCTGCGTTTTTTCACATTTCGGACAATACATTTTTATACACCCTCCTTACAATAAAACCCTCTTTCACAATCTGCGGTGATCGGGATAAATTCACATACCGCACGACCATGGGTGGGCTATGTCTGATTATTCTTGCACAGTCTGTATAGTTTCCGATTTCCTATGCAGACGGTGTATTGCAGCGGTTTCTTCGCTTGTTATACGCTTCGCCGTATCAACGTCCTGCTGTGTCTCATTTTCTCCGATTCAAAAAATGCAGTTCCGGCGAAGCTGCAAACATAATATGTATTGTCAATACTTTTTCTGAAAAAATTGAAAAAGTTAGCGAAAACAGGATGAATCTCTCATCTTCACAAATGTATGGGCGGACAAGCCGTGGTGTGGCTTGCCCGCCTGTTTTCATTTGATATTCGTGTTTATGCAAAAGACACAAAGCTTTTATTCCGCAAAAACGCAGGAGGAGAAGGAGCTTTCGGCGAGAACGAGAGGACAGGTGCGGGCATACAGACCGCACCTGTATTTTTTTGGTTCATCACGGATTTTTGTGGGATTAAAAGTTTCGCTCAAGCCTTTTTAAAGGCTTGCGGATTCCAAAGGCGGCGCCTTTGGTCGCCGACCGCAGTCGGCGAAATCCTAACAAAAGAAAAGCGCAGGAGGGGAGCTAAAACAGTCCGGTGGACTGTTTTGGCGTGGGGAACCCTCGCCGGGGGTTCCCCGGTGCGAAGCACAAATCCCACAATTTTCTGTGAGGTGCGATTTTTTTGCATATTTTTA
>JAQXLO010000066.1 GCA_029012165.1 Oscillospiraceae bacterium
TGGTCTGTCGATGCTTCCGACTTTTCTTAAAGTGTCTTGTGTGCGCTCGGGCGCCTTTATCGACAGTCTGAGCCCTCCCTGCGAGGGAGGGTGGCGAGGCGTCAGCCTCGTCGGGAGGGTTTTTCGCCGACTTTTGCTGTCTGCGTGCGGCGACGTTTTAAGCCCCTCAGTCTGCTGCGCAGACAGCTCCCCTCGCAGGGGAGCCAAACTGCCGGCAACATCGCCCTATCGCATACACGACCGTGCAGAGAAAATCGAAAGCAGCGACACTGCACCGATTCGTGCCGCCCCTGCGTGCTTGCAGAAATCACTTTTTCGAAAAGCTACAAATCCGACCCTTGCCTTCGGGCAAAGGTCGGATTTTTCATCACTGTTTTTTGGGAATCAAATGTTTAGGACAAGTCTTCATAACGGCTTGCGGGTTCCGAAGGCGGCGCCTTTGGTCGCCGACCACAGCCGGCAAAATCCGGGCAGCAGCCATGCGCAGAAGGAAAAGCCCCGCAAATTTCCGTGAAAAGCGTTTTTCAAAGATTTGTGCTTCTTAGAACTCCGCACTGCCGGTGGTTCTCGGGAAGGGCAGGACATCGCGGATGTTGCTCACGCCGGTGAGGTACATGACCAGTCTTTCAAAGCCCAGACCGAAGCCTGCGTGCTTGGTGCCGCCGTAACGGCGAAGATCCATGTACCAGTTGTAATCCTTGGGATCCAGACCCAGCTCCCGGATGCGTGCTTCGAGCACATCGAGACGTTCCTCACGCTGACTGCCGCCGATGATCTCGCCGATACCGGGTACCAGAAGATCCACCGCCGCCACGGTCTTGCCGTCGTCGTTCAGGCGCATATAGAACGCCTTGATCTCCTTCGGGTAATCGGTAACGAACACGGGAGAGCCGAAGATGCGCTCGGTCAGACAGCGCTCGTGCTCGGTTTGCAGGTCACAGCCCCACTCCACCTTGTAGTCGAACTCGTCGTTGTGCTTTTGCAGCAGCTCCACCGCCTCGGTATAGGTACAGCGCACAAAGTCGGAGGAGACCACGTGCTGCAGCCGTTCCAGCAGTCCCTTGTCCACAAAGCTGTTGAAGAAGTTCAGCTCGTCCTTGCAGTTTTCCAGAACGTAGTCGAGGACGTATTTGATCATGTCCTCAGCCAAACACATATCATCGTTCAGATCGGCAAAGGCGATCTCCGGTTCGATCATCCAAAACTCGGCGGCGTGACGCTGGGTGTAGGAACGCTCCGCACGGAAAGTGGGACCGAAGGTGTAGATCTTTCCGAAGGACATGGCCATCGCCTCTCCCTGCAGCTGACCGGAAACGGTCAGGAATGCGGGCTTGCCGAAAAAGTCCTGACTGTAATCCACCTTGCCGTCCTCCGTGCGGGGCGGGTCGGCGGGATCGAGGGTCGTGACACGGAACATCTCCCCGGCGCCCTCGCAGTCACTGCAGGTGATCAGCGGCGTGTGGGCGTAGATAAAGCCACGCTCGTTAAAAAACTTGTGCAGGGCAAAAGCGGCAACGGAACGCACACGGAAAGCGGCGTTGAGCGTGTTGGCAAAGGGACGCAGATGCCCGATGGTGCGCAGATACTCCATGGTGTGGCGCTTCTTTTGCAGCGGGTAGTCGGGGGAGGATGTACCCTCGACCTCCAAACTGTCGGCGTTGATCTCGAAGGGCTGTTTGGCTTCGGGGGTCAGGACGACCTCGCCGATGATATTGACCGCCGCACGGACATTCAGCTTGACTGCCTCGGTGTAGTTGGACAGCTTCGCCTGCTCCAGAACGACCTGTATTCCCTTGAAGGAACTGCCGTCGTTGATCTCCATAAAGCCGATATTTTTGGAATCCCGCACGGTGCGGATCCAGCCGCTGACAGCGATCTTTTTGCCGGCGAAGGCGGCAGGATCACGGTGCAGTTCTGCGATTTCGGTACGTTTCATAAGTCGATGCCTCTTTGTTTTCAAAATTATCCTGTTGAATGGATAATATTATATAACATCTTTTTCTCAAGGTCAATGCGTGATTTGGGATTTCTGTACGAAAAAAGCGGAAAACCCGACAAAATTTTAAAAAAATCTTAAAAATTGTAAAGAAAATTCCTTGACAAAAAGGCGGAAAAGTTTTAAAATAGGATAGATGATGTGTGATATATCCAGATGTTATACATTATTTGGATCTTCACCGCTTTATTATACAGTTTTTATGATACATTTACTTGTGCACGATGACGGCACTTGATCATAGATTCTATGATCCCGTTTCCCCCTGCGGGCATTGGGCGAGGTATACCTGAAAACAGCTTCGGGCTATAATACTGTATTCCACCGGCGGTAAGATCCGGCGACATTTCCCCCATGTCGCCAAAGTCCTATCGCTTTTTTATTTTCCCAAAATCAAAATCAAACAGGAGGTGTAATCAGGTGCCCATTCTCATTGCAATTCTGATCGCAGCTGCGGCAGCCGTGGTCTTTGGCGCAGCAGGCTTCGTGCTGGGAAGCTTCTACAACAAAAAGACATCGGAAGCCAAAATCGGCTCTGCGACCGAGCAGGCAAAAAAGATCGTTTCCGATGCGATCAATCAGGCGGAAGCCAAGAAAAAAGAAGCCATTCTGGAGGCTAAGGACGAGATCCACAAGCAGCGCACGGAAACCGAGCGAGAGCTGCGTGAGCGCCGCACAGAGGTGCAGCGTCAGGAACGCCGCATTATTCAAAAGGAAGAAAGTCTGGACAAAAAGACCGAAAACCTGGAGAGAAAAGAAGAGACCCTGAACAAAAAGATCAAAGAGGCCGAGGAACGTCTGGTGGACGTGGAAAATCTCAAGCGTGAGCAGTTTGACAAACTGGAGCGCATTTCCGGCTTCTCCAAGGAACAGGCCAAGGAGCTGCTGCTCAAGAGTCTGGAATCCGACCTGACCCACGAAAAGGCCGTGCGCATCATGGACTTCACCCAGAAAACCAAGGACGAAGCCGATTCGCTGGCACGGGAGATCGTGGCGACCGCCATCCAGCGCTGTGCGGCGGACCATGCGGCGGAGGCGACCGTCTCCGTGGTGCAGCTGCCCAACGACGAGATGAAGGGCCGCATCATCGGTCGTGAGGGCAGAAATATCCGTACCCTCGAAACCATTACCGGCGTCGATCTGATCATCGACGACACCCCCGAGGCGATCACCGTCTCCAGCTTTGACCCGGTGCGCCGTGAGATCGCCCGCCTGACACTGGAAAAGCTGATGTCCGACGGACGTATTCATCCGGCGAAGATCGAAGAGATGTATGAAAAGGCCAAAAAGGAAGTGGAGGCCACCATCAAGCAGACCGGCGAACGTGCGGTCGTGGATGCGGGCGTCAACGGCATCCACCCCGAGATCGTCAAGCTCTTGGGCAAGCTGAAGTACCGCACCAGCTTCGGGCAGAACGTGCTCAACCACTCCTTGGAAGTGTCCTACCTTGCCGGTTTAATGGCCGCAGAGCTGGGCGCCAACGTCAAGACCGCCAAACGTGCAGGCTTGCTGCATGACATCGGCAAGGCGCTCGACCACGAAATGGACGGCAGCCATATCGAGCTGGGTGTGGAATTCGCCAAGAAATACAAGGAAGGCGAACAGGTCGTTCACGCCATTCATGCGCACCACGGCGATGTGGAGGCCAAGACCGTCGTCGCCTGTCTCGTGCAGGCCGCCGATGCGATTTCCGCCGCCAGACCCGGTGCCCGGCGTGAAAACGTCCAGAACTACATCAAGCGTCTGGAAAAGCTGGAGGAGATCGCCAAGAGCTTCGACGGTGTGGATAACTCCTTCGCCATTCAGGCAGGTCGTGAGATTCGCATCATGGTCAAGCCCGAAAAGATTTCCGACGACCGCATGACGCTGCTCGCCCGTGAGGTGGCGCAGAAGATCGAGCAGGAGCTGGAATATCCCGGGCAGATCAAGGTCAACCTCATCCGAGAGAGCCGTGCGGTTGGCTACGCAAAATAATTTTATGGGAGGTCGTTCCTGCGGACGATCTCCTTTTTCTTTCGCTCTTCACAGAAAATTGTGGGATTTGTGCTTCGCACCGGGGAACCCCCGGCGAGGGTTCCCCACGCCAAAAC
>JAQXLO010000067.1 GCA_029012165.1 Oscillospiraceae bacterium
AATCCAGCGTTTGCAAAACGGGCGTCATGATGCGCATGGTCTCGTCAAAGGAGAGCCGTTCCCGTTCTGTCAAAATCTCCTTGACCGTCTTGCCCCGCAAAAGCTCCATGACGATATACGCCGTGTCGTTTTCCTCAAAGCAGTCGTATACCTTGACCACGCTTTCCAGTTCGTTGAAACGTGCCAGTGTGCGGGTCTCCCTGCGGGTCTTTTCCAGCCCGGAGCGGAACTCCGCCAGTGCCTGCGTATTGTAGCAGGACACCGACTTTTCCCCGGGCACACGGGAGGCAAAGGCGTTGGGCATATATTCCTTGACGGCAACGGCCTTGCCGATCTTGTTGTCCCAGGCGATATAGGTGATGCCGAAGCCGCCCTGTCCCAGCACCTTGCCGAGGGTGTAGCGGCTTTGCAAAACGGTGCCCGGTTCCAGATAGTTTTTAGAGGCGGCGCCTGTCCCGACAATATAGCCGCAATGGGGACAAACGTCAAATTCCTCACCAAATTCTCGCATACAGCCAAGACATCTCTGCACGGTTTCATCCCTCCTTATATCACCATAAGCAGTATATCTTTTCCATCTGCATTTGTCAACAAAAAAGGCGCCCTTTCGGCACCTTTTTGAGGAATTGTTTCCCGGAAGCTTATCTGCAGGCGATGGAAAAAGCGACAATTTCAGACGAAGCTGCTGCTTTTTGTGGAGGGAGAACAATTCCGATGAACTTTATTCCTTGTACAAAATCAGAACGCAGTATACATTGCTGCCGACAGCTTCACAGCCGATGCCGCAGATCGTGTATTCCGCACTCAAAAGTCCGCTGGAATTGATGTTGTCGTTGGCGACCCATGTGCGCAGCAGAGTTGCCGCAGACTGGTCGCTGATGCCGGTGATCTCGCAGTAGTTGTAGTTTTCGCTTTCGTCCTGAATCCCCAGCGCTGTGTACCAGCCGGAGCCATCCGGCCGATTGTGCGACTTGCTTTCCATGATCGCACATTCGCCGGCACGTGTCTGTGCGGCCTGAGACAGTCCATCGTCCACATACCACGCAGGCAGTCCGTTCTTTTCACGGTAGGCGTTCACGATTTGCAGCAAACTGCTGTTAAACGCTTCCGCCGTGAAGGTGAAAGCGGTGGGTGTTTCTTCGGCGAAGGTTTCGGAGGGGACGACGCTGTTGTTGTTCACGGTGGAATCATCGCTTCTGAAATTGCCGAAAAGAAACAGACAGCCGGAAAAAATAAATACCAAAACAATACACAGGATCCATTTATAGGCTTTCACAAAATTCACCTCTACTCTGTATTAGATACATCATATCAAATTTATCGTAAAATGTCAAATGTACACTTTTGGACGCAATTTTTTTCGCTTGTGGAACTTTATATTCTGTGTTATACTTAAAATAAAAACAGCGGAGGTGTATCATGAAACGTCTGTTTTCCGGGATCATTGCCTTTTTCATTGCATTTTTTTCCTATCCGATCAGCTTTTTTCCTTCGCAAAACGATAGCGAGTTTTCCTTTGCCGATGCATGTACGAATTTTGAAACCGACAGCATACAGGGTCAGCTTGTGTTTACGCCTGCAGAGCACGGGAAATGGTTCAACTATTACGGCTTGCTGTATTCCAGCGATGCCCATGTGAAGGGCGTGATCGAATACAGCAACGGATTTGGCCAAACACATTGCGAAGAATTCTTTTTGGAGCCGGGAGAGAATGCGTGCTTTTACAGCTTTATTGACGGCTGTCTGCGGCGGACAAAAGCGTGGTGCGTGCAGACGATCCGTGTGACGCCTTTGGATCGGGAAACCATGGATTTCTCCTTGCAGGCGCTTTCTTTGTTCAACCGTGCAGTGCCCGACAGAGAGATATTTATTTCCAACGCCTATTTTAAAATGGGCGTAGATCTGCAATGGGGCGGCGCCTTGAGCTATCTGGAGGATCTGAACTCCAACGTGCAGGCTGTGAAAAAGGATGGTCGGATTTTTGTGGATTCCGATGCATCGACCCGCTATGGGGTCAAAGCGGTCAGCCGGCACGTCAATCTTTTGAACCGGCACGATGCAGGACGATTGGTGCAGCAGTCTTATTACGGGACAAATGCGGATGCAAGGTATACAAAGGGAACGTTTATGGGGAACGCTTGGCCATACAATCCTGTGCAGGGCGGCAATCAGTTTGCCGATTGCAGCAAGCTTGTGGATTTGCGTGTGACGAACGAGAGTATATACATCAAGTGCAGACCCATGGACTGGGCAAAGGATGCCGAGGCGATCACGCCATCCTACATGGAGGCGGAATATTCTTTTGTGGCGGACTGTGTGCACACGAGCTGCCGCTTTGTGGATTTTTCAGGCTATGAAGCGGGTATTTGTGAGCAGGAGCTGCCCGCATTTTACTGCATTGAACCGTTCAATCGCTTCGTGTACTACGGCGGTGATGCGCCATGGCAGGAGGAGGACGGGCTGGTTATGCGCGCGGATCTGGAATTCTGGGCGGACAATGCGCAGTATTTCCGCTCAGCGGAGCAATGGTGTGCCTTTGTCGGCGAATTTGAGGACAGCTTCGGTGTGGGCATCTATGTTCCCGGCAAGGATTTGATCAAGGCCGGGGTGTACAAGAGGGAACAAACACGAAATACGGATCCGTCCATGGATGATGCCACCTCCTACATCGCCGTTCTGGATCGGTACGTTCTTCCTTGTTACGAACCTATCTGTTATGATTTTTATATCGCCGGCGGTAATGTGCATCAGATTCGTGATAGTTTTCGTGCGGTGTCCGTCTTAAAGAATTCTTAAGTTGACAAAAGAACAAAAAGATTGTATCATGGTTACAAATCATTTTGGAGGTAATGGAATGAATAAACGAAAGCTTTCCTGGCTTGCGGTTCTTGTAGTAATTTTATCGTTCAGTATGGTGATCTCCTTCTCCAATGCGGCGCTGGTGTCGGGCGTGGATGAAAATGCCCCTATGATCTCTTCGTCCACCGCAATCACTACAGCCACCACGAAAAATGCGCCGGAGCAGCCGTACGAGCCGCCCGCGGATTCTTCGACAGCTTCTTCTACGACTGCAACGACGGCATCCACCACAAATGAGCCCGCAACAAAGCCGTCTACGCCCAATATATTGGATCGCTTTACCAGTTCGACCTCGTCAACGACACAGACGTCCTCCACATCCACCACCAAGGCGGACAATAGTGAACAGCACGAAAATCCTTCCGAGCAGGGTTCAACGGGCAGCACGACAGGAACCGGCTCCACAACAAAGAAAACAACGACAACCACCAAAAAGAATATTTATAACAAGACGACTGTTCCCGCCGCAACCGTGCCGAAGATGACGGTTCCCCATGTGGACAACACGGAGATCGAGGGCACAGTTCTCGATCCTCTGGATGCATATTTTGAGCGTTTGAGCGGGGACACGGGAATCATGACCGATGCGCAAACCGTTTCCGAAACGACACAGCCCGAGCAGCAGGAGGACGGTGCAGGATTGAGCACCGCTGCCATCCTTGCAATTTGTCTGGGCGGTATTGCCGTTTTGACCTGTGCGATCACCGGCGTTTTAGCCGTCCGAAACAAAAAGCAGGGCGGCTCCGGGCATGTGGAATATGATGACGAATACGAGGATTATGAGGCAGAAGCGCCGGAGGATCCGGAAAGCTTTGCTGCCGATGCAAATGTCGATCAGACGGACGGTTTTACCGTGGTCTCGCTGGACGATACGGACTATAAGGACTGAGAACTTTCAGGCGTATGCGCTTTTTAGCGTGTGCGCCTGTTTACTGGTTAAAGGAGGCAGGGGAAACAGTGTCGCTGACGATACACCCGATCGCCTATGTGCGCACGGATTTTAAGGATAAATTCGGCATTCCACGGCAAAGCGGACGTGTTCCGTCCCTGACAGGCACGGTCGTTTTCGAGCCGGAATACCGTGTTGCCGAGGCATTGCGGGAGATCGAAAGTTTTTCGCATCTGTGGCTGATCTTTGACTTTTCCCAATCGCACCGTGAGAGATGGTCGCCGACCGTCCGTCCGCCGAGGTTGGGCGGCAATAAACGCATCGGGGTGTTTGCCAGCCGTTCCCCGTTTCGTCCCAACCCGCTGGGATTATCCTGTGTCCGGCTGATCGGAACGGAAAAAACAGAGCACGACGGCGTTGTCTTG
>JAQXLO010000068.1 GCA_029012165.1 Oscillospiraceae bacterium
GTGCTTCTCACTTCGATTCGCTTCCGCTCCCGAAGTGCTTTGCTATTATATCTCAACCACACCCAAATGTCAAGCGCTTTTTTCAACTTTTTTCTCTTTTCTTTGCCTATTTTACAACTATCCCGTGCGTTTCATGCGGGCAGGCTCACTTTTTCCTTGTGCATCAACACTTCGCGGCGTTTCTCCTCGTGGGGGTGTTATATTAGACATGGGTTGTTTGGCGGTTCGATTTGTTCGGTGATTCGTATGGGGCGGACAATATTCGTTAGCCGGCTAACGTTTTTTTGAAAGCATAGCTTTGGATGAATAAAGTCTGTCGTGCAATTTTTTGCACAGGTTAGTTGTTTCGCAGTTCTTCTCCCGTTCTGCTTGCAGGTCGTGCAATATTTTGCATGAGTGGTTCGTTTTGCTGTTCCTCTTCTGCCCTGCTCGAAGGTCGTGCAAGTTTTCCCTCTTCGTGGTCGAGGTACTCATAAAACTTCATTTTTGTCATACTTATTTCTCCTTCATAAAAAATCTCCCAGACAGCAGCTGCGGTTTGGGGGATCCTGCGCTTCTTCAGTTGACAAAGAATGTGTGTTTGACCTTCCACTTCTTGAGCTTGATCGGCACCCACAAGCCATAGATGCCAACCGTGATCAAAGTCAAAAAGAACCACTTGATCCAGCTGCCGAACAACTGTACCGCCCTGCCGTCGAAGCCCAGCCGTTTGCCGTTGATGACCGTATGCTTGATCTCCCAGTTGTAGACCATGCAGTACGCCCACGGCAAACAGATGCCCAATGTGCAGAGCGTGATCAGACCACCCAGCAGTTTCCAGCCGATAAACTGCAGCAGACCGCCGTCGAAATAACTCTCCTGCGGCACGCCCTCGGTAGGTTTGTTCAGCGCATAATCGGGTCGCTGTACGTTTGCAATGTTTCTTTCATCCATTTGTATCCCCTCCGTGTTATTGTTTAGGTTCAGTATACAGTGCCTTTTTTCATAAGTCAACGCAGAATCACTGTCGGCAGCTTAGGTGTGTAAGATTTTATACATCTCCCCTCAAAAGAAGGTGTTTCCGTTGACAGCAAAAGGGGTTCATGATATTATGGCTTTGAGTATGTATCATGAATAAGCCGTATCAGCGTGCGAGCTGTTTTTTCTGGAGCAGGATGTCGCTTTCAAAAGCGCCGGCTTCGCAGAGCTGTTCGGCGCAGTGGACGGTTTATTCCAACCCGGTTGATGCGGAGGGGTGCAACATGGCAAACAATCGTCTTCTGCTCGTGTTGGAGTACCTGTGGAGATACACGGACGAGGCGCACATCGTGACGATCAAAGAACTGGAAAGCTATCTCGCCGGCAAAGGTGTGCACGCCAATCGCAAGACACTTACGCAGGACCTGAAAACGCTCGAAGCATTCGGACTGGACATCGTCTGCAACCGCAGCGTTCAGAACCAGTTCTTTCTCGCAACCCGTGTGTTCGACCATACCGAGGTACGCCTTCTGATCGACGCCGTGCAGTCCTCCCGCTTTATCACGCCGAAAAAAAGCAGGGAACTGACCCGGAAACTCTCCACTTTCGTTTCTGAGACACAGAGTCAAGAAGTGGATCACCATCTTTATCTGGACGGCACAGTGAAAGCCGAAAATGAAAGCATCTACCGCTGTGTGGACGTGATCCAGACTGCAATCGCCGAAAAGAAAAAGATTTGTTTTCAGTATTTTGAGTACGATGAAAACAAAACAAAGCAACTGCGGTATAACGGTGAGCCGTATATCCTCTCGCCATATCTGCTTGTTTGGAACAATGACCGCTATTACGTCGTCGGCTATTATGAACGTCGTGGATTCGTCGCCCGGTTCAGGCTTGACAAGATGCAGAATCCACAAGTGCTGGAGGATGCGCAGATCGTGACGGAAAATGCATTTGATCCCGGCGAATTCTTCTCCCGTGAATTTTCCATGGTGGACGGGAATAAATGCACGGTCGAACTGCTGTGTGAAAACGCACTGATGGGCAGCATAATCGACCACTTCGGTACAGACGTCCCGACACGTATCGCCGATGCGGAGCATTTTATTGTGACGACGGAGGTTGAATTAAGCAATATGTTTTACGCATGGGTGTTCGCCTCCGGCGGCAGAATGCAGATCCTTTCTCCAAAAGCGGTCAATAATGAAATGCTGTCGTTCTGCAAGGCGTTTCAACCCTTCTGATCAAAAAGCGTTTATCGAGGGGCATCTGAATAACCCTTAAAAAGCACTTTTCTTCTCTTGACAGGGTTTCCCTTTCCCACTATGATATAATTTAGAAAGCGTTTGCAGACGCCAAACACGTCAAGGAGGTTATCGTTTATGCAGGAAATAAAATGTCCGAAATGCGGAGAGGTGTTTCAGGTCGATGCGTCCGGGTATGCCGCCATCGTGAAGCAGGTGCGGGACAAGGAGTTTGAAAAGGAGCTGTCGGAACGTCAAAACACATTTCAAACGGAAAAGGCTGCAGCGGTTCAGGTTGCGGTAACCAAGGTCGAATCGGAAAAAGACAAGGAAATATCTGCCCTTCACGCCGTTCTGGAAACCGAGCAGGCGCACAGACAAGTGGAAATTGATAAAATCGTCTCGGAAAAGGACAGAGAACTGGCGGAAAAAGAGCTGGAAATTTCCCGACTGAAGGGTGAACTGAAGCTGAGTCAAACAAGCACGGACTTGGTCGTGAAAAACGCCCTTCAGGAAAAGGAAACGGCGATTTTGGAGCTGCAAAGTCAGATGCATCTGCAAAACAACGAGTGGGAACTGAAAGAAAAGTCCCTGTGTGAAAAGTACGCCGAGGAGGTCAAGCGCCGTGAGGAGGAGATCGCCTACTACAAGGATTTCAAAGCACGTCAATCCACGAAAATGGTCGGAGAAAGTTTGGAACAGCACTGCGAAACGGAGTTTAACAAGTTGCGAGCAACCGCCTTTCCGAACGCTTATTTTGAAAAAGACAACGACGCCAAAACCGGCAGCAAAGGCGATTTCATTTACAGGGAGTCCTCCCAGGACGGGGTGGAATTTATCTCCATCATGTTTGAGATGAAAAACGAGATGGACACCACGGCAACAAAGCATAAAAACGAGGACTTCTTTAAAGAGCTGGACAAGGACAGAACGGAGAAAAACTGCGAATATGCCGTTTTGGTCACGATGCTGGAAGCGGACAGCGAATACTACAACAGCGGCATCGTAGATGTGTCGCACAGATACCCCAAAATGTATGTGGTTCGTCCGCAATTTTTCATCCCGATCATCACCGTCCTGCGCAATGCGGCGCTGAAATCTCTGGAGTACCGGCAGGAGCTGGAGGTTGTACGCAGTCAAAACATCGACATCACGCACTTCGAGGAGGACATCAACGACTTCAAGGACAAGTTTTCCCGCAACTTTCGCATTGCCAGCGATAAATTCCGCAAGGCGATCGAAGAAATCGACAAAACCATCGACCACCTGCAAAAGACCAAGGAGGCGCTGCTGTCCTCGGAAAATAATCTGCGCCTTGCCAACAACAAGGCCGAGGATCTGACCATCAAACGCTTGACAAAAGGCAACCCCACCATGGCGGCAAAGTTTGCCGAACTGAAAAATGAACAATAATCGTTCT
>JAQXLO010000069.1 GCA_029012165.1 Oscillospiraceae bacterium
CATAAGGATTCCACTTGCGACGAGCACGGGTATGACAAGAGCATATGTGACATCTGCGGCGCGACAATCAGTACAACGGAGTTGCCGTATAAGCACGATTATGTTGCGACCGTAACCGGCAAGGCGGCAACCTGCACCGAGACGGGTCTCACCGACGGCGTGAAGTGTTCCGTCTGCGGCGAAATCCTCACTGCGCAGGAAGTCATTCCTGCACTCGGCCATGCGTATGACGCAACCGTAATCACCGAACCGACCTGCACCACGGACGGCGTCAAGACATTCACCTGTAAGAACTGCGGCGACACCTATACCGAAGCCATCCCCGCCAAGGGTCACACTTGGGGCGATTGGACGGTTATCAAGGAAGCAACGCAGACCGAAGCCGGTCAAAAGAGACGGGAATGCTCTGCCTGCGATGCCTTTGAAACCCTGCCGATCCCCATGCTCCCGACCATTGCGATTCGGAACTTCCAAAGCAATCGGAAACTGGATTACAGAACGACCATCACCTTTGCCGCCGAAGTGACCAACCCCGCAGACGGCGGAGAAATCCACTGGTTCGTGGACAGCAAGGATATGGGCACAGGCGACACATACACCATGAAGGAAGCGAAAAAGAACTTCACCGTGCAGGCAAAGTACATGAAAGACGGCAAAGTTCTCGCCGAATCCGAAACCGAGACCGTTACGGTCAAAACCGGCTTCTTCGATAAGCTGATTGCCTTCTTCCGAGCACTGTTTAGGAAGCTGCCTGTCCTGACGCAGGAATACCTCGGCATCAAGTGCATCCTGCCGTGACCGAAAATACAGAACATTTCCCGCAATTCGAGATCTGACGCACGAAAAAAGATTCGCTTGTCAAGGGTAAATGCGCACTGGCAAAAGTCGCCCTTGACAAGCGGATCGTTTCCTGCCAAAATCTTTTCCTGCTTTTTGCTGTTTTTTGAATGTTCAGAAAATTCCTGCGCTGCCCAAATTGACAAACTGAATAAAATCTTGTATAATTATTCCACATTATTCAAAAAGGAGAAAGGTTATGTCCTCGTTTTTTCTGCGTATCATTTCGGCAATTTCAGCTTTTCTGATGTTGTTTTTAAGCCCGGGGGGCGCTATTCGCCAGCCACGCATTTCCCGTTCCTGTCCCGCATTTTACGGGACTGCGGCGGTTGCTCACCCGCTCAGTGCTGTCAATGTTCCGCAGCATCCGCTGCTTGCGGCCGAAGGCACCAACGGAATGCACGGCAATTCCTACAACACAGGAACCTATTCCAACCCCGGTCCGCTGGGCAAAAATCCTGTTGTCAAGTCCCGCTCCATGAACGTGTTTGGCGGCTTGGTGGCCACTCTCATGTTTGACAGCAAGGGCAGAATTATGTGTATCAGCGGAAATGTCGTCGGTTTTCGCCTGCTTTTGATGGATCCCGACACATTGGAGATTCTTGCCGAAACGAGACTGCCGCAACGCGCATCCACACGAGAGTTTTTCCGCACATTTGATTTCGACCTTATCGCCAACGACACCTCCGGCGGCGCATACTGTCATTTGCTCGACGGGGACAGGCCGCTCATCTGCAACTCGGACAATGTTATTCAGATTTACCGTGTCGATGAAACGGACGGCAAATGCGCTTGGGTCATCGAGAAGGAGTACGACATCAAGCCGTATCTCCCATTCGGCTCCAATATTACAGACGCCGTTCCCGACCATGAGGGTAACATCTGGTTTGTGACCCGTCCGGGCGAAGTGGGCGTTATCGAAAAAGACACGGAGAAAGTCCATATCACAAAACTCAAGGGTGAAGAAATTCAAAACAGCTTCGCTGTCGCCGCAGACGGTATGTACATCGTTTCCGATACGGCGATGTATCGCTTCGTGCTCGATGAAAGCAATGCGCCACACTTCATTTGGCGCACCGAATATGACCGTGGGACGACGCTCAAACCCGGCGCCATTAACCAGGGCAGCGGTACGACACCGACGCTGCTGGATGTTCCTTGCAGCAACGGCTCCGTGCGCAAGCTTTGCGCCATCACCGACAACGCCGATCGACGTGTCAATGTGGTTGTTTACGACCGTATTTCCGGCGAAATCATCGACAGCGTGCCTGTGTTTGATGAATGGTTTTCCGTCAGCGAAAACAGCCTCATTGCCCACGGCCGTTCCTTCATCGTAGAAAACAACTACACGGAAACCGGTTCGGGATTTTTAGTCAAAAACCCGACGAGCCATCCGGGCGTGACGAGAATCGACATGAACGAGGACTGCACGGGCTGCGAAGTCGTGTGGGAAAGCAGGGAGGCGTCCTGCACCGTTGTGCCGAAGCTCTCTGCGGACAACGGTCTTGTTTATCTCTATACAAGAGAACGCCGCCCGGAGATTCCCTCCAGCGCCGTCGCATGGTATTTTACCGCCGTCGATTTTGAAACCGGCGAAACGGTGTACAAGGTCTTTACCGGCTGCGGAAGAAACTGGAACAACAGCTACGGACCCATTACCATCGGCCCGAACGGCACGGCATACGTCGGCGTGTTCAACGGTCTGATTTCGATCAGCGACAGCGCAGAATAACTTAAAACGCAATTCGATTTGATCCCCCAATATCCATCCGATGTTGGGGGATCATTTTATGCAAATACAATGTTACGCAAATGGTTTATGGATGAAGAAGGACAGGGCATGGTAGAATACGGTTTGATCATCGCCCTCATCGCTATCGTGGTCATCGTTGCTCTCGTAGCACTCGGCCCGAAGATCAGAGACATATTCGACAAGACCAACGACGCACTGGACACCGCTTCCGCCACAGCGGCTACAACGCCCGCCGGCAAAACATAAGCACCGAACTTCGAGAACATATTTCGCAAATCAACAGGGCAGGCTTGCAGGTTTGCAGCCTGCCCCTTTTCATACCCTCTTCATGGATTTTTGTGGGATGGATAAAAAATAAATATTAAAAAGAGCATAGGATGCTCCAAAATTGTAGTTACCCGAACAACAAAGAAGGAGTAAGCCCTATGCTCATTTTTGATGATATCAAAGTTGAATTTGAAAGTTAAGGATTTAAAGGGGTTCTTCACGGATTTTTGTGGGATTAAAAGTTTCGGTCAAGGCTTTTCAAAGGCTTGCG
>JAQXLO010000070.1 GCA_029012165.1 Oscillospiraceae bacterium
GCCGTGACTGATGAGGGAAAACGGCGTTTTTTGATGCCTCCCACGGTCGAAATCGAACGGTAAACTCTTCCCTCATCCGAGCTCGCTTTGCTCGCCCACCTTCCCCCGAGGGAAGGCATTTTCACAAACCTTTGACGGATATTCTAAAAGCGACCGTGCAAAAATTTGCACGCCCGGATTGGTTTACAATTATCAACTCCTCATTCCTCATTCCTAACTCCTAATTCCCCTATATAGGTATTATAATAAATACAAAATATGCGCATAATTTACTTGCAAAAAGTGCGCTTGCGTGCTATAATAATTCTATATTATTGTCAGTTGGAGGAACTGTATATGATCGAGATTTCCGAGGCGATCCGCATACTGACGGATGGCATCAAACCAACCGTGGAAAAGGCGGGCTTTGCGCTGTACTATCCGCCTGAGTGCAACCGTCAGGAGCTGCCCGTGACAGAGGATCGGGACACCAAGGTCATCACCTATGCCGCCGATGGTGCGGCGCTGCGCATCGAATTTACTGCCGACACGGTGGGACTGTACTGGGCGGAAACCTCTGCCGATGTGGCGCAGAAGGGCGACTACACGAGGCTGTCGCTGAACCTTCTGGAAACTGCCGAGGCGCAGGCACGGGACGTGCGTTCCATCGCCGAGGAATTCAACGAGACGCTGCAATCGAAGTTCGCCAAAGGACAGAAGTCCAAGACAAACAAAAAGCTTCCCAATTCCGTTTCCAAGGCGGCTGTGCGCAACGGCGCCTTCTACGACCTGCCCTCCTTCGGCAACCGTTTCACGGCGGTTTACCCGGAGTATCGTGCGGCGTTCAAGGAAAACATCGACACCTACGGTGAGTTTCTTGCCGAGGACTTTTTCAAAAAATACGGCACCCCTGCCG
This sequence comes from Oscillospiraceae bacterium, assembly GCA_029012165.1. GTDB lineage: Bacteria > Bacillota > Clostridia > Oscillospirales > Acutalibacteraceae > UBA1425. Next base: position 896 of record JAQXLO010000070.1, read on the forward strand.
TTTTGCAGATCATCCGGGAGAACAACCCCCAAAAGATGAAGAAGCTGTTCAACCTGCTCAACGAAATCTACGACAACGGCATCAACGATGTCCAAAGTCTGATCGCCGTTTCCATTCTGGGCGAAATGCACAACGATGAGACCCTGCTTTCCAACTGCGTGGACTATATGAGTGACGAGCTGTGCGTGAACGTTATCCGCATCAACAAGTACCTTGCGTCCTCCGCCGGCAGAAGTGCACGCATCCGGCTGGAGAATCCGCCCCGCTACAAGCCGAAAAAAGCAAAGAAGAACAGTCTGCTTTCCTCCCTGATGGGTGGTGCAGGCGCCGGTCTGCAGCAGTAAAGCGCTGAATAAATGAACGGAGGTTTTCACTTTGGAAGATCTGGAAAATAGAGAAGTCGAGCTGGAACAGGAGCAGCCTGTGCCGCAGGACATCGTCTTTGAGGAGACGGAGGTCATCGAGGACGACGTGGAGATGATGGATACCGCCGTGGACAACGAATACGGTGCAGAGCAGATCCAGGTTCTCGAGGGTCTGGAGGCTGTGCGCAAGCGCCCCGGTATGTATATCGGCTCGACGGGTCCTCGGGGACTGCACCATCTGGTGTACGAGATCGTGGACAACTCCATTGACGAAGCGCTCGCCGGATTCTGCACCGACATCAATGTGGAAATTCTGCCGGGAGACATTATTTCCGTGCGCGACAACGGACGTGGTATCCCGGTGGAAATGAACGAGAAAATGAACCTGCCCTCGGTCACCGTCGTTCTGACGGTTCTGCATGCCGGCGGCAAATTCGGCGGCAGCGGCTACAAGGTTTCCGGCGGCTTGCACGGCGTAGGTTCCTCCGTCGTGAATGCCCTGTCCGAGTGGCTGGAGGTGGAGGTTTCCCGAGGCGGTCATGTCTACGCCCAGCGTTTTGAGCGGGGCAACATCGTCACCGATCTCAAGATCATCGGCGACACCGACAAGACCGGCACCGTGATCCGCTTCAAGCCCGACCCCGAAATTTTTCAGGAGACTACCGTATACGAGTTTGATGTTTTGGAGCGCCGCCTGCGTGAGTCGGCATTCCTCAATGCGGGACTGCGCATCACCCTCAAGGATTTGCGGGACAGCGAAAACATCGTGGAAAAGGAATACTGCTACGAGGGCGGTCTGTCCAGTTTCGTAGACTACCTCAACAAGAGCCGTGTACTCACCCCTCTGCATGAGCATCCGATCCACTTTAGCGTCGTCAAGGAGGACAAGGAAGCGGAAATAGCCCTCATGTACAACGACAGCTACAATGAGCTGATCCTGTCCTACGCCAACAACGTCAACACCGTGGATGGCGGCACCCATGTGACCGGCTTTACCAAGGCGCTGACCCGTGTATTCAACGACTACGGACATAAGTATAAATACCTCAAGGACGGCGACAAGAATCTGTCCGGCGACGACTGCCGGGAGGGCTTGACCGCCGTAGTGAGCGTCAAGCTCACCGAGGCACAGTTTGAGGGACAGACCAAGGGCAAGCTGGGCAACACCGAGATGACCTCCTTAGTGGCAGGCGCCGTGTACGACAAGCTGATGACCTACTTCGAGGAAAATCCGCAGGTCGCCAAAGCCATCTTTACCAAGGCACTGGACGCTTCGAGAGCGAGAGAAGCCGCCCGCAAGGCAAGGGATCTTGCCCGCCGCAAGGGTGCACTGGAAAGCAACTCCCTGCCCGGAAAGCTGGCCGACTGTACCGACAAGAGCGCCGAGTTTACCGAGCTGTACATCGTCGAGGGTGATTCCGCCGGCGGCTCCGCCAAGGAAGGTCGTGACCGCCAGTATCAGGCGATCCTCCCGCTGTGGGGCAAAATGCTCAACGTGGAAAAGTCCCGCATC
>JAQXLO010000071.1 GCA_029012165.1 Oscillospiraceae bacterium
GCCTGGAAGTGCGTATACGCCAAAGAAGGCAGATCTGCGTGCTTTTTGGCAAAGGCGGCAACTGCCTCAATACAACTCAGCAGCAGCTCCCGAATGCGAAGCAATCCCTTGTGCATCACGATGATGTCGGTGTTGTCCCCCACATAACAGGATGTGGCTCCCAAATGGATGATCCCTTTCGCCGAGGGACACGCATCGCCGAACGTGTGCACGTGCGCCATAACATCATGCCGCATCTTGTGCTCATACTCCGCCGCCTTGGCATAGTCGATGTTGTAGATGTTTTGGCGCATTTCCTCGATCTGCTCGTCTGTGATCGGCAGACCAAGTTCCTTTTCGCTTTCCGCCAGTGCGATCCACAGTTTACGCCATGTGCTGAACTTCGTGTCGTTGGAGAAGATTTCCTGCATCTCCCGACTGGCATATCTGGAACAAAGCGGATTCACATAAACCTGATTGTCCTGCATAGTCTAACTCCCATCTGTATAAAATACAAATTTAACCGTTGTATTATACCATACTTTCCCACGCTTTTCAATGCGTAAATACATAATCATGTCATTTTTAGCGTTTTTTCTGCCGTGATGCACCGTTTAGGCAAAGGGATCGTCTGCAATGATCTCATACATTTGTTCTGAAACGGTACTGTCCTGCACCGCTGTTGGCTGCGCCGAGCGGCACCCCGCCAAAAGAAAAACGAGTACCGTCACCGCCAATAGAAACGCCGCCGTTTTCCGAGCTTTCATAAAAACCTCCGTCCTTTTTCCATGAAAAAAGCACCTGTCCGAAAACAGGTGCATGAAAATTTAGGCTTGGTCGCCGCAGAATCAGTGATTCTCAGCGATTGCGCTCAATTCAAAGATGGCCAAAACCTTGCGCCAAGAAAACTTCTTGTGCTCGATCTCCTTCATGAGCTCCTTTTCCAAAGCAAATACTTCTGTGTCTGTCATTGTGTATCCTTCCTTTCTGTTGCTTTGTGACTTTATTATAGCACATTTTATGCAAAAGTCAAGGCATTATGCACAAATCAAACCTTTTCAAATTGTGCATAATGACGAAACAAGCGATCGCAGGTTTTTCCGAAGGATATACAGTTTGCACACATTCAAATTGAGATTTTTGTAAGTTTTGACGAATTCTTTGCACAAAAGTATCGTTTGAAACCATCAAGCAAGAAATCGAGTGATAAAAGTTTGTAGGATTTACCAACCGTATTTTTCAGGCCCCCAATGTTTTTCGCAGAGCTTTTGCTCCTGATAGAGCAGTGTGTTGTCCGGCACATCCCGATTGAGCAGAACACCGGGACCGATCACACTGTAAACACCGACCTTGACGCCAGGCATCAGGATGGCGTTCACGCCCGTGCGGCAGTAATCCCCCAGGAACACAGCGTCGCCGTAGCCGTCATGGAACTCTCTGCGTCCCTTTACCCGCTGTATCGTGATGGAGTCATCGAACCGCAGACTGCCGCAAACGGTTGCGGCGCCGAGATCGGTATTCTCCCCGATCAAACCGTTCCACTCCATATAATGGTAGAGATACACGCGATCCATAATCATCCCATCCAACTCCGCCGCATGGCTGACGATGCACTCGTTGCCGACGGTGGAGAAGCGCTCAATAAAGCAGGCGTTGCGGATTCGGCACCGATCGCCGATCACCACGTTCTCGCTGAGGATGGCGCCGTTCTTGACAATGGTATCGTCCCCGATGATCACATTGCCCTCGATAATCACATTTTTTCCGATGGATGAATTTTTGCCAAGCTGCACAAAGCCATTTAAAACTGCTGTTTCATCAATGGAAGCGCCCTCGGCAAGAACGTTTTCCGTCAGGGCACTGCACTTTTTCGCATTCATCGCCGCATTGGCGGAGAGGATATCCCACGGGCGGTCGATGTCATAAAACGGATGCTGCGCCGTCACAGCACAAAGCTTGACACCTCGGCGCAGTTCGTCTCCCAGCGTGCTCTCCAGATAGCCCTCGATGGGCGGCATCATACCCACATCCGTATAGGAGAAACGGCAGGGGTTATACTGCAGCGCCCCGAAGATCGTCGGATGAAACGCAAATGCGGCAAAGTGATGCGTGCTGTCGTCCCGGGAATGACCAAGAACTTCCCTAATTTCACCGTTCGATACGATGCATCCGATATGCTCACTGCTCCTGTCCTTGATCTCCCCGACAAGCGCCGTATTTTCTCCCTTTTCTTCAAAGGCGGCCGCCAGCCTTTGCAGATCGGATGTGTCCACAATCGTATCGCCGTACAGCAAGAGGAAATCCTCATGCACATAGGGTTCCGCTTTCAACAGGGAATAGGCTGTCCCCTTCGGCGCATCGTCCACAATGATCTGAACATTTTGCGAATCCCGAAAAAATCGGCGAATCTCTTCGTGAAATCTGCCGGCGACCAGAATGATTTTGTCAAAGCCCAATTCCGTCAAGCTGTCCACCGCATAGGATACAATGGGACGGTTGGAGACAGGCACCATCGCTTTATTGCGAATCTGCGCATAGGGCCAGATTTTTGTACCGTTTCCGGCACAGAGGATCACAGCTGTTTTCATGTCAAAGCACCTCTATATTTAATATCGCTTCCACAGCAGCCTGAAACGCAAAGTCCGTCATCACCTCGGGCAAGCGCATAAACTGCCGCAATTTTTCGGAAATAGTCACTTTGCAGGTAAGATCGCCGCTGTGCAGATAGGCGCAGCACTGCGCAAGGATATCCTTGAAAACAAAAAACTTTTCTATCCAGGGCGCAAGTTCCATGTAAAGTTCATCGCCCTTACAAAAATTTAACCTGTCGCAGCATGACTGCACACTGCGCAGATACGTCTCTAAGTGCAAGGTTGCCACCTTTACACCCTGTGTTCTGCGAAGGGTGTCGAACTGAGAAAGTGCATCTACCATTCTTGGTGAAACCTCGGATTTCAAGCAGGAAACCGTCAGGTGCTCTGCAAAAAAAGCAAAGGTTTCTGCGTCCTCTCCGACAACCTGAGACATCGCATACTGCCAAGACTTTTCCTCGCTGTACTGCACAGGGTTCCAAAGATAGTCTGCCACCGTCAAAAGCGGAATGCGGTTGCACTGATAGTACGGCATACAGTTGACGATCACGCCCTGCGCATAGCGATACAGCTCCGGCTCCCGCCCGGTATACCATCCCAAGTGCATTTCATGGCACATTTCGGCGTCGTTGACGGGATAATTGTCCCAGTACAGCGGCTTGTGGCGTGTGTGGTCGGCAAAGCGGACAGCCTCGGGAACGGTCAACTCCTGCGAACAGATATTGTTTCCCGTCCAAAACATCGAAATGCGCCCGTCAATTCCCTGCCCCAGTTTGGAGATATAGTACTCGTCGCCTTTTCCGTGATACTGCATCGGACAGACGGTCAGCTGAATTCCGGCACCCAGATTTGTCAACGCATCAAACAAGCGGTTAACCAAGGAGATATGTGCCTGCACCGTCTCACCATAAAGTGCCCGGTCACAGTCGAAATGCAGTTCCTGCGGTATATCGTCGAGCAAAAGACCAAACCGGTGGACGCCGATTGCATAGAGCTGTGCACATTTGGCGACCAATGCCGCAAACTGCTTTTCGTCACTATAGCAGATATCCAGCCCCGGCGCAATACAAAACCAAAAATCCACATGGCATTCTTTTGCTTTATCTACCACACATTGCAGATGCGCCAAGGATTCGCTCGGGTACAGTTCGCTCCAGCGTTCTCTGTGGTACGGGTCATCCTTCGGCGCATAGAAGTATGTATTCATCCGATACGCCGACAGCCACTCCAGCATTTCCAGCCGCTGTTCCTGCTTCCACGGCGTACCATAAAAACCCTCGATATAGCCACGCACGGAAAACAGCGGATACTCTGTAACCGTACCCAGCCGAAACTCGCCGTCCAGAACCGAACGGTACAGGTCGCATAAGGCATAGTAAAGCCCGTGCTCTGCGCCGAAAGTGATATGTGCATACAGTCTGCCGTCCTTAAATTCGGTCGTCAAAATGTATTTTTCATCGGAAAGCGATCTGCTTTCCTCAATATAGGTAAGAGAACGGGAATCATCCTGCTGGGCACAGATCGCCAAATTGCCGTTTTCGGCGCAAGGAATCTGTCTATTTTTAAAAAAGTCTGTAATGTAATCTGCTTTACACCCTGCTGCACATACGGAAAGTATGTCAAGTTTAAAAGCTTTACATGAAATGTTTTCGTTTTGTGGATTGGAAAAGTACATTTTCAGTCCTCCTGCGGGGAATAGGTCGCACGGATCGTTTGCAAAAGCGTTTCATCCGCACGGATGCCGATCTGTTTCAATGCGGCCAGCACGGCGCCTACCTCCGGCGGGCAGTCCAACAGACCGACATTTTCAAAGCCCTGTTTCGCCATACAATCCATAAAGATGTTTCGGAAAAAATGCGCATGGCAAAAAACGCCGCCCCAAAGCCCGATGCGTATTTCCTTCGGCATATCCCGAACCAGAGAAAGCACCGTTTCGGAAAAATCCTGCGCTTGATTCTTAAAAATAGATTTTGCCGCTTCATCTCCCGCTTCGGCACAGGCGCAAACTGCCGGAAGAAACGCCGCCACATCCTGCCTGCGGATCGGCGGATCGTAAAAGCGTGCGATCAGCGCATCCGTATCCGCCGCTTCAAAATGGCAGAGGGCTGCTTTTGTCAGCGCTGTGGGCGCCGCTGTCCCCTCTGTACTGCGCATTGCCGCACGAACCGCCGCCAGCGATAAGGCGTATCCGCTTCCCTCGTCGCCCAGCAGATAGCCAAATCCGCCACGGTGCGATATCTTGCCATCCTCCCCTTTGGCCACAGCCATGGAGCCGGTACCGCAGATCGCAACGGCGCACGGCGGTTCGGTATGCATAGCCTCCAAGGCAATGTATAAATCGCTGTCCATGCCCAGCGCCTTTGCCGAAAGAATACCGCCGCAAAATGAATGCAGCTCCTGCGAAGACGCCGCACTGTTCAGCGCCGACATCCCGATAAAAGCACTTTCAAAGCTCCCGTGTTGTGTGTAGGGCAGCATCTGCTCCACGATCCGGGACAGTTCTTCCCGTGCCTTGGACAGCGGGTTAGAATAGTAATTGATACTGCCCACCTGTACACGATGTATGAACCGTCCGTCCCGGGTAAACAGAACCGCCGTTGTCTTGCTGCCGCCGCCGTCAATACCGAGAATCACGCACTTCACTCTCCCAAAGCAGAATGGCTTTGCACCTTTTTAATTCATTGTAGCACAGGAGCAAAAAATTGTAAACCACAGTTTTTGTAAAATAATTTCACAAAAGAAAAATCCATCAAATCTATTGTTCTTTTCGACAAGTTTTGATAAAATATAAGTGCATTATGATTAGGTGGTGTTACGATGCTGCGTCGCATATTCTGTTTCCTTTGTCTTGCGGTTTTATTGTCCGTTTCCGCATCGGCGGTAACGCTGGACGGCAACATTCACCTTCGCTCCGAATACAAGGAAAACACTGCGATCCTGCAGCGGGACGACCTGATCTCCAACAACGGCGTGTACAACGCTTTTCTCTACTGGTACAACGATCCCGTTGAATATTCCCTCTATCTCGCTGTGCGATTTTACTGCGACGACTTTGTGCCGGATGGCGGAAAGAGCGGTGTGGAAGTCACGGTCAACGACATTCTCTGCACGACCTTTTACGCCGACGGCACGATGGATGACGTCAACCCCAATTTTTTCGACGTCGAATCCAGCAAGTTTTACATCCAAACCACCGAGCCTGCCCATATACAGAATGAATTGCGTATCGGGATCAAATACGGGTTTCGTGAGGATATCACGGTAGGGATCCGCATTTTAGATTGCAGCGGCATTCCGTCCAACTACTATCTGCAAACCGTTTACACGCTCCCCACCACTGCGCCGCCGGAGGAAACGACCACACAAACCACAACGGAAACACAAACAACGACCACGACAACAACTTCCACGACCACCACAACGGCCCAAAAGCGTACCACGGTACCGGTGATCTCTGCCGCCGGTACGACCGCAGAACCTGTCACCACGAAGCCCTCTGCTGTGCAGTCAGAACCGCCGAAAAAGGCATCCACAACACGTCCCAAAACCACCAAAAAGCCCACGACCACCAAGAAATCCAAAACCACCGAGGAAAGCACCGATGCATCCTCCACAGAGGAACCAGATGCGGTTTCTTCCACGGAATCGGAGTTTGACCCCTTTGCGATTCTTTCCGAGACGCAAACCACCCTCCTCTCGCCGGAGGATGTTTCCCCGTACAGAATCTACCGCATGAAAACGCTGGGAATTGCCCTTGCCGCTTCCCTCGTCACAGCCGCAGTGATGATGTCCCTGTTTCTTGGCATCGGCAGCCGCAAAAAAGAAAAAACATATTCCCCGGAAGAAGAACATCAGGATTTTGGTTGACTTATACGCTCCGCATTGCTACAATGTGTATATACTTCACAAGGAGTTTTTTTATGAAAAAAATACTTTGCTGGATTCTTTCCGTCACCTTTGTTCTCTCTCTTTCCGCCTGCGGCGAAGCACAGCCCGCAGTCTCCACAGACGTCACTGTCGCCGAGGCATCCCTTGACTTTATTGCCACGGACATCGACGGCAATGTCGTTCGGTTCGCCGATTTTCAGGATGCCAAGGTAATCATGATCAACTTCTGGGAGCCGTGGTGCAATCCCTGTATCAGCGAAATGCCCGCCATCGAACAGCTCTACACGCAATACAGTTCCGACGGACTGGTCGTTCTCGGCGTCTTTACATCGACGGGCATGGACGATGACATCCGTTCTGTGCAGCAGGACTGCGGCATCACCTATCCTCTGCTTTACAGCGAGGACGAAGCGCTCCTTGCTTTGCAAACGGAATATGTTCCGACCACTGTTTTTTTAGACGCAAAGGGGAATGTTTTGTCGGACGAGCCTGTGATCGGTGTGCGGTCGTATGAGGAATACGAAAGTCTTGTCAAGGAGTATCTGCGATGAAGCGATCTGTTTTGACAATTCTGCTTTTGGCTGCGGCTGTGGTTTGCATCGGCATCGGCGTCTGCGGCAGCGAGCCTGCAAGCGTTCTGAACAAAGCAATACATATTTGTCTGGAGTGTATCGGCATTGGATAGCAAAAAAAGATTCTGTATTCAAGGCGTCGCCACCCTGCTGCAGAACGCCAATTTCAAAGGATTCTTCACCGGCAAAATCTTTCAGGGCACAGCAAAGAGTGTCTGCGTGCCGGGACTCAACTGCTATTCCTGTCCCGGCGCCGTGGGCGCCTGTCCCATAGGCTCCCTGCAAAATTTTCTGTCGGCAAAAAAGTTCCGCTTTCCCTATTATGTGGTCGGTCTGCTGATCTTTTTCGGCGTACTGCTCGGCAGAGCTGTTTGCGGTTTTTTGTGCCCGTTCGGCTTTTTGCAGGATTTGCTGCATAAAATACCGTTTCCGAAAAAGATTCGTTCCTTTCGAGGCGACCGTCTTTTGCGCAAGCTGAAATACGGTGTCCTTTT
>JAQXLO010000072.1 GCA_029012165.1 Oscillospiraceae bacterium
ACCACAGGCTTCCCCAAGGGCGTGATGCTCACCCATTACAACGTGGTCAACAACGGCAAGTGCATCGGCGACCGCATGGATTTGTCCACGGCGGATCGCATGATGATTCAGGTGCCCATGTTCCACTGCTTCGGCATGGTGCTGTCCATGACTGCCAGCATGACCCACGGCGCAACGATCCTGCCCATGCCGTATTTCTCGGCGAAGTCCTCGCTCGCTTGCGTACACTCCGAGCATATCACGGTGTTCAACGGTGTGCCCACCATGTTCATCGCCATGCTGGAGCATCCGGACTTTGCCAAGACCGACTTTTCCTATATGCGCACGGGCATCATGGCGGGCAGTACCTGCCCCGAATCCCTGATGCGTGAGGCGCAGGAGAAGATGCACATGGTCGGCATCACCAGCGTCTACGGACAGACCGAGGCTTCCCCCGGCTGTACCATGACCGATTGGGAACAGCCTGTCGAGCTGCGTACCGGCACCGTGGGCAATGCGTTCCCGGAGGTGGAGTGCAAGGTCATCGACCCGGAAACCGGTCTGGAGGTGCCCGACGGCACCAACGGTGAATTTGTCGCCCGGGGCTACAACGTGATGAAGGGCTACTACAAGATGCCCAAGGCCACCGCTGCCGCCATTGATGCGGACGGCTGGCTGCACACGGGGGATCTTGCCTGTCGGGAGCCGAACGGCTACTACAGAATCACCGGCAGACTCAAGGACATGATCATCCGGGGCGGCGAGAATCTGTATCCCAAGGAGATCGAGGAGTTTATCCTGACCCACGACAAGGTCAGCGATGTGCAGGTTATCGGCGTGCCGGACGAGCAGTACGGCGAGGAGGCAATGGCGTGCATCATCCTCAAGGAGGGCGAGAGCTGTACCGAGGAGGAGATGAAGGCGTACATCGCCGACCATATGGCACGCCACAAAGTGCCCCGATACATCGACTTTGTGCAGTCGTTCCCGATGAATGCCGCCGGCAAGATACAGAAATATAAAATGCGTGAAGAAGCCGTGCAAAAGCTCGGCTTGCAGACAAAATAAAAGCAAACGCTACGCAGAGCGGACTGCGCAGACAAAATACGCAACGCCCATAGACTTCGCAAGGTGCGGAGTTTACGGGCGTTGTTTACAAACGGCAATGTAACGTGGTATACTATATGTATACAGAGGAAAGGCGGGAGATTTATGCAAAAAAGCACACTGTTTTTGTGGATTGCGGCGGCGATTATCCTCATTCTTGTTCTTGCCCTTGTTGTCGGCTATAGAATCAAGGGGCAGGTCCTGGACGGCGACGGCATGGTGAATCGCTATGCCCAAATCACGCAGGACGAAGCGAAGCGGATGATGCAGGAGGAGGACTGCGTGATTGTGGACGTGCGCCGCACGGACGAGTATGCCGCAGGACACATCCCCGGGGCAATCTGCATTCCCAATGAGACCATCGGAGAAGAGCCGCCGGCACAGCTGCCGGACAAACGGCAGACCATTCTGGTCTATTGCCGCAGCGGCAACCGCAGCAAACAGGCGGCGCAGAAACTGTTTGACATGGGCTATACGGGCATCTTCGAGTTCGGCGGTATCCTCGACTGGACAGGGGAAACGGTCACCGGGACACAGCCGTGAGCGCTTTCAACCGGATAATGTGCTTTTCGGCTCAGTAGATGCGCAGCAGAATTTTCAGCACCACAACCAGCCGATCCCAGAAGGTGCGGAATGTACTGGCAGTCTTTGCCGCAATATTTTGCAGGTGCGGCGTTTTTGCGCCCCAGCCGGGCAGGGTTCCGCTGTGGTTATCCGGCGCACTGTCCGTGCCGATGCATCCTTGCAGATAGGGCGAGAGCAGTGCAAGTGCCAGAGTTTCCACGCCGGTGCGTGCGCCGAACGTTCGGGAAAGCGTGCGTGCCGTGTCGGCGGCGATGGTGTCGGAATTTCCCAGTTTCGCCGCAATTTGATTGGCGAGTTTCAGGCAGGTTTCATCGCACAGCGCCGCAGTTTCCCGGCGCAGAACGCATTGCAGATACCCTAAAACGATTTGGACTTCCGCACTGTCGAAGCCGTAACGCCGTGTGCCGTCCACCTTGCCGAAGGCGATTTGGGCGATCACCTGCTGTACATCGGCGTAGTCGCTTTGCGGGATTGAAATGCCGTAGTCTGCTGCCGCACGGCTGACGGAATTATCGCCGTAAAGCGGCGTTTGCAGATCGGCAAGGATGCCGTCGGTGATGGCTTTGACCGTGGGGTAAAACAGATCGCCCTGTTTGAAGCCCAGTCCCTCGGCGGTCAGCGATTGCTTGATGCGCTCGGACTGCACCGTAAGGTACTTGTCCCGAATCCAGCCGGGGAAATCGGTCTGCATCCATTGCAGTTCTGCATCCGTGTAGCCCCTGACGGCGGCGGAGAGCGCCGCTGTGTCGATGGACTGTACGCTCTTTGTGCTGTAGCGAACGGCGTCCTCTGCGAGGGAAAACACTTTATACTGCGCCGGGTAGGCGGTCAGGGCGCCATTGACGAATTCCACGACCGTGTTGCCGCAGGCGCTGATGTACTGTGCGGCGTCCGCTTCATGGGTGTGCCCGGAAAACACCAGCTTGATGCCCCAGTCGGCAAACAGCGAAGCGTAGGTGTGCGGGAAACGTACCGTGTATTTGGAATCGGTCAGAAGCTGCAGGGGCTTGTGCTCCAAAAGGTTGTGGTGCATCAGCAGGATCGTGTAGCGCCCCTCCTGTTCGGCGAGTGCCGCCTGCTGCTTGACCCAGCGCAGACGTGCGGCGTCCACACCATCGGCAAGATACATCCCCTCATCGCAGCTGTCCAGCGCAATGAGCATATACCGCTCGCCCAGACGTGCCGCATAGGAACAGCAGCTCGTATCACGGGAAAAAGCTTCGTCATAGCCGAAGCGGGCATAGATCTCGGTAAATCTTTCGTAATTGGTCAGACTTGTTTTGCCGTTATCGTGGTTGCCGTTGATGACGTAGACGCTCTTTCCCGTGGCGTCCTCAAAGGCGGCCAATTTCTCGGCGAGGGCTTCGTGCTCCTCGGGCAGGTCGCGTCCGTAGGTCGCCAGATCGCCGGTGAGAAATACATACTGCACACCGTCGTCCTCTGCACATTGACGCAGGAATGCGTCGATCACAAAGCCGCTCTCGTTGGCAGTCACGTTGTCCGAACCGGAAAAGGAAATGTTGGGATACAGATCCACCAGCTTGGACTGCGTGTCCGGCATGGGACGTACATAGTGCAGATCCGTTGCCACGGCAAAGCCCGGCGCCTGTGTTTCCGTCTGTGCGGCGGCGGGCAGAAGTGTGCTAACGATCAGCAAAAGGGAAAAGAAAAGGCAAAGGATTTTTTTCAAAATTTACACCCCCATTTTGCAACAGTATACCATATTTTGGGCGTCAAAGTCAAAGGAAATATGGCAATACCAACACCGCAAAATTGCGGTGTTCATTTTTTGCGATATATTTATGAATGCAGGGAATCTTATGGGACAGCAACGGTGGTATTCTTGTTATGCGGGCAAAAAATTTTTGCCCGGTGTGTTGAAATTCCTTCACATTTATGGTACTGTTTTCTTGACAGTATATCTCAAAATGCAAGATCGGCAGGGGATATTATGGCAGATTCGACATTTGTGGCACACATCAACCCGAAAGGTGAGGAACAGTTGGTACAGACGCACTGCTTGGAAACGGCTGAACTGGCCAAATCTTCTTTGGAAACCATTGGATTGGGGAAGGCAGCGTATCTGGCGGGACTTTTGCACGACTGCGGAAAGATGCACCCGAATTTTTCCGACTACATCCGTGCCGCCTATGCGGGCGAGAATGTCCGCCGTGGCTCGGTGATCCACTCATTTGCGGGCGTTTCTCTTGTGCTGGGCAAACTGCACACGGCGGGAGATCTGCCCCGGACGCTGACGGCGGAGGTGATCGCCTATGCCGTCGGTGCGCACCACGGGCTGTTTGATTTGAATGACAGCGACAACGTCAACGGCTTCACGCACCGCTTGCAAACACAGCCGGAGTACGACCGCCTTGCTATCAAAAATTTCTTTCGGGACGTTGTGCCCGAGCAGACGGTCAAAGCCTGCTTCGACGAGGCGGTGAAAGAAATCGGCGCATTGCTTGCAAAACTGCAGCCGATGGTGCAGGACGGCAGTCAGCTGCATTTCTACTTCGGGATGCTCTGCCGATTGGTGACCTCCGCCGTGATGGACGCCGACCGCAGGAACACGGCGGTGTTTATGGGCGCATCTGTGCCGAGAGCACCGCAGACGGACGATGTCTTTTGGAGCGGCGCTCTCAAACAGACGGAAGCGAAGCTGGACTCTTTCGCACAAACGACCCCGGTGCAAAAGGCACGCCGGGAGCTGTCGGATATTTGCAGGCAGTTCGCCGCACAGGACGAGGGCGTCTATCGGCTCAACATCCCCACAGGCGGCGGCAAAACGTTGTCGGGACTGCGGTACGCTTTGGCACACGCCGCACAATTTGGTAAAAGGCGCATCGTGTACACCGCACCGCTGATCAGCATTTTGGAGCAGAACGCCGAAGTGATTCAAAGCTTTACCGATCCCGCCATGGTTTTGGAGCATCACTCGGATGTTGTGGAAGCGCAGGATGGGGAGGATGTCCTGCTCGACCGCAGCTTTTTGGAGGAGACGTGGGACGCACCGATCGTGGTGACCACCCTCGTCCAACTTTTGAACACACTGTTTTCGGGCAAAAGTGCAAGTGTGCGCCGCCTGCGTTCGCTGTGCGGCAGCGTGATTATCCTGGACGAGGTGCAGTCGGTGCCGACAAAAATGCTGAACCTGTTTAATTTGGCTGTGAACTTCCTCTCGGCGGTTTGCCGCTGTACCGTCCTGCTCTGCTCGGCGACACAGCCGGCGCTCGAAACACTGCCGTGCGCACTGCGTTTGACCGGCTCGATGATTTCGGATGCGCAGTACAGGCACTACTACGATGTGTTCAAGCGCAACACCATTCTCGATGCAGGCAGTCGGCAGCTCGAGGAGATTCCTGCCTTTCTGGAGGAAGTGATTCGGGAGCACGAATCCGTGCTGGTCGTCTGCAACAAAAAAGACGAGGCAACGTTTTTGTACCAAGCGGCGGCGCAGTTCGCCGAGAACTGCTATCACCTGTCTGCGGGAATGTGCATGGCGCACCGAAAGGACGTACTGCGCCGGGTGTACTCGTCCCTTGCCGAGGGGCGCAAAACCGTCTGCGTGGCCACGCAGGTCATTGAAGCGGGCGTGGACATTTCGTTCGGCGCCGTTGTGCGGCTGTCGGCGGGCATGGACAGTATCGTGCAGGCCGCCGGTCGATGCAACCGAAACGGCGAAACGGACGGCGCACCGCCGGTGTACATCGTGCGCTGTTCGGACGAAAATCTGAAACAGCTGCCGGATATCGCCAAAGGCAAGACGGCGACAGAGGCGCTTCTGTATGCGTATGCACAGGACGCCGACCGGTTTGACGGGGACTTGTCCTCACCGAAAGCAGTCGCCCATTATTACAAATGCCTCTACCGTACATTTGCCGACAATCACTTCGACTTTCCCGTGAAAGATTCGCCGTCGTTGCTGTCGATGATGTCGGACAATATAACCTACTATACCGACAAAACCGGCGGGGGATATATCCTGCGCACGGCGCTGAAAACGGCGGGGAGGCTGTTCTCGGTGTTCGACGAGGACACCACCGCTGTGCTGGTACCCTATGGAGACGGCGCACAGGAAATAGAGAAACTCATGGAACTGTATGCGCAAAAGGACTACGACGCCCTGCGGCGGCAGATTCGTCTGGTCAAGGCGTACAGCGTGACCGTGTATCCGTTTGCGATGAAGAAGCTGCTGGAAGAGAATGCGGTTCACGCCGTGTGCGACGGTACGTTTTGGATACTCGACCCGGACTTTTACAGCGAAGAAACCGGGATTATCTATACAAAGGAGGAGAATTCATGCAGTATCCTAATATTGTAGAATTTGAAGTTACAGGCGACTACGCACTCTTCACCGACCCGATCACCCGGGTCGGCGGTGAAAAGTGTACCTATCAGGTGCCGACCTATGAGGCGCTCAAGGGAATTTTGTCGTCGATCTATTGGAAGCCGACGCTGATCTGGTACATTGATAAGGTTCGGGTGATGCATCCCATCCAAACCGAGGTCAAGGGCGTGCGTCCGATCAAGTACAACGGCGGCAATGATTTGGCGTACTACACCTATCTCAAGGACTGTCGCTACCAGGTGCAGGCGCACTTCGAGTGGAACGAAAACCGCCCTGAGCTTGCCGCCGACCGCAACGAGAACAAGCACCACGAGATTGCCAGGCGCATGATCCGAAAGGGCGGACGCAGGGACATCTTTCTTGGCACACGGGAGTGTCAGGGCTATGTGGAGCCGTGCGTGTTCGGCGAGGGAAAGGGGTACTACGACGATCTGCCGCACCTGCACTTCGGCTTGAGCGTACACGGCATCACCTACGCCGACGAAGCGTATTCCGAGGAAACCAAGGGCAAAATGACGGTCAATTTCTGGTATCCCGAAATGGAAAACGGCGTGATCGTGTTCCCGAAGCCGCAGGACTGTCCGCACCATAAGACACTGCACGAAATGCAGGTAAAGCCCTTTGGCACTGCGGCGGAGAACTTTTCCGGCTTGCGGGAATTTGGGGAGGTGCTGTAATGGGTCTGTTTCAACGAGCGCTCGAAACATACGACGCCATGGCGCATCTGGTCGGCGTGGAGCAGGAGGGCAAGGAAACCCTCGCCCCGGTCGGGCATATCATGGCGAATGCCACGGTGATGATTACCATTGACAGAGACGGCAATTTTCTTTCCGCACAATCCGTGGAGCAAAAGATACCCATTCCCGTGACGGAAGAATCTGCCGGCAGAAGCTCTGGACCTGCGGCACATTGTCTATGTGATTATTTCAGTTATGTCGGGACAGATGTCGAGAAAAAGCATTCTCTGTATTTGGCACAGTTGCAGAAATGGGTGGACTCACCCTACACGCACCCAAAGGTGGAGGCGGTACTGCGCTATGCGCAAAAGGGAACGGTGCATCAAGACATGGAAACAGCGGGACTGAAAGCCGAGGAAAAGGACATGATTTGTTGGTCGGTCATTGGATTCGGTGATACGGACGGTCCTGTTTGGACAGACAGAACCGTCCAGATGCGGTACAGGGACTTTTATCTTTCCGAAATCACCGAGCGGGAACGGGTTCTGTGCATGGTGACGGGGGAAGAAACAGTGCCGGCAATACAGCATTTGAAAGGTGTAGTTCCGATAAACGGAAATGCAAGGTTGATTTCTTCCAACGACAAAACGAACTTTACCTACAGGGGACGATTCCTCAACGATGCGGAAAGTCTGACTGTCGGCTACGAAGCTTCACAAAAAGCGCACAATGCGTTGAAATGGCTGGTGGCGACACAGGGCGTCCGGCAGGGGGGACGGACGTTCCTTTGCTGGAACCCGAAGGGCAAACAGGTTTTCGATCCGTTTGCGGTGCTGTGCAATGCAGAGAGCAAACCCGCCGACTTGGAGGATTACCGCCAAAAACTGTTTGATACTTTGACGAAGTGCCGTCAGGCGATTCCCGAGCGGGAGGCGGTTATATTCTGCGCATTCGATGCCGCAACGACGGGGCGGCTTTCCGTAGACTATTACAACGAGTTTTTGTCCAAGGATTTCTATGACCGGCTGGAACACTGGGACACCACCTGCGTTTGGTACGACGGATTCGGCGGCGTCGGTGCACCGTCCCTGAAACGCATCGTTTTGAACGCATTTGGTTTGCCCCGGGGCGCCAAAGGTCTTGAGTTGGACGACAGGGTATTCGCCCAGCAAATGCAGAGACTTGTTCTTTGTCGTGTCGAGAAGAAAGTTTTCCCGACGGATGTGATGCGTGCCATCGTGCAAAAAGCAGGAAATATGCAAATCTATACCGCAGGTGCGAGCCGGAATACACTGCTGGCCACCGCTTGTGCGGTTGTAAAAAAATATCGGTTTGACCGATTCAAGGAGGAATGGAGTTTGGCACTGGAAAAAGACAACCAGGACAGAAGCTATCAGTTCGGCAGACTGCTCGCCGTGCTGGACAAGGCAGAGGGGGATGTGCTGCGCAAACGGGAAGAGGACAGGGAAACCAACGCACTGCGGATGCAGTCTGTGTTTGTCCGCCGTCCCGCTTACGCCGCCAAGGTCATCCTTGACCAACTGAAAACGGCGTACTATCCCCGCATGACAGCAGGTACGAGGGCGTTCTATGAGCAGTTGATCGGCGAGATCTACGAGAAAATTTCCGACTGCTGTGCGATGGAGAGCCTCAACGCTCCGCTCAAGGAAACGTATCTGCTGGGCTATTATTTACAGCGCAATGATCTTTACAAGAAAAAAGAAAATACAGAAAATATGGAGGAATCTGAAAATGTCTAAGTTTGAAAACAAAGTCGATTTTGTCCTGTTTGTGTCCGTCAACAACGCCAACTCCAACGGTGACCCGCTGAACGGCAACCGTCCCCGCACCGATTACAACGGCTTCGGTGAGATTTCCGACGTCTGCATCAAGCGCAAGATCCGCAACCGTATGCAGGATAAGGGCGAGCGCATTTTTGTCCAGTCCGACGACCGTGCGGATGATGGCGCCATCAGCCTTAAAGACAGAGCAGACGGTCTCAAGAACATCAAGGACCCCGAAGCCTTTGCAAAGCAGGCGTGTGAACAGTGGGCGGATGTGCGTACATTCGGTCAGGTGTTTGCCTTTAAGGGCTTCGGCTGTCAGTCCGTCGGTGTGCGTGGACCCGTTTCGATCCATCAGGGTGTGAGCATGGATCCCGTGGACATCAACTCCATGCAGATCACCAAGAGCGTTAGCGGTGAACGCAAAACGATTCAAGATCGTGGCAGTGACACCATGGGCATGAAGCATTTCGTGCGCTTCGGTCTGTATGAAATCAAAGGTTCCATCAACGTTCAGCTTGCCGAAAAGACGGGCTTTACCGCCGAGGATGCGGATTTGCTGAAAGAGTGCCTGCGCACGCTGTTTGTCAACGACGCCTCCTCCGCTCGTCCCGAGGGTTCCATGGAGGTCATTCGCCTGTACTGGTGGCAGCATAACTGCAAAGAGGGACAGTATTCCTCGGCAAAGGTGCATCGTTCTGTTCATGCGACGCTCAAGGACGGCGTAGCCGTGCCGACGTGCGCAGACGACTACGAGATCACGGCAGACACCCTTGAGGGATTGGCGCCGGAAGTGATCTGCGGTGTATAACGAGGAGGACTATCTCCAACTTTCCGGCATACAGCATTTCTGCTTTTGCCGTCGGCAGTGGGCGCTGATCCACTTGGAACAGCAATGGGAAGAAAATGTGCTCACTGCCCACGGCAGGCACATCCACGAGCGGGTGCATGAGGAGGGCACACACGACCTGCGCAGCGGCATATGGACGCTTCGGGGACTGCAAGTCCATTCGGCAAAGCTCGG
This sequence comes from Oscillospiraceae bacterium, assembly GCA_029012165.1. GTDB lineage: Bacteria > Bacillota > Clostridia > Oscillospirales > Acutalibacteraceae > UBA1425. The sequence goes on from JAQXLO010000072.1 coordinate 9,505, forward strand.
TCTATCCGGGACGTGCGATGCGGTGGAGTTCGTGCCGTCCGAACAGGGGATCACCCTCTTTGAGCGCCCCGGGAAATGGCTTGTCCGCCCGGTCGAGTACAAAAACGGTACGGTGAAAGTCAACGACTGCGATCGGCTGCAGGTGACGGCGCAGGCGATGTGTTTGGAGGAAATGCTCTGCTGTTCCGTTCCCGAAGCACACATCTTTTATCACAAAATACGCCGACGGGAAAAGATTCCGATTACAGAGGATTTGCGACAGGCAGTCGCACGAATGACCGAGGAAATGCACCGCTACACTCGAGCGGGACATACGCCGTCCGTCAAGCCTACCGAAAAGTGCAAAAGCTGTTCTCTGCAAAATATTTGTTTGCCGCAGATGCTCAAGGCTGCCAAGAAACAGAGCGTGTCCGACTATTTGACATCTGCGCTCAAGGAGGAAACCTTTTGAAAAAAATTCTCAACACGTTGTATGTGACGTCGGAGGATGCCTATCTGGCGCTGGAGGGGGAGACAGTGGAGGTGCTTTTTGCGGACGGGACAAAAAAGAATATCCCGCTGGTCACGTTGGAGGGAATCGTTTGTTTTTCGTATAAGGGCGCCTCTCCGGCACTGATGGGAAAGTGCGTTGAAAATCAGATTCAGCTTTCCTTTTTCTCGCCCCGCAATCGGTTTCTCGCCTGTGCATCCGGCAGTGAAAACGGCAATGTGCTGCTGCGCAGAACACAGTACCGTGTTGCCGATGACCCGGCTGCGTCGCTGGACATTGCACGCAATTTCATTTTTGGAAAGCTGTATAACACCAAATTCGTTTTGCACCGCACCGTCCGGGATCATGCTTTGCAGGTGGATGCGGACAAAATCCGCCATGCGTGTGATACCCTCAAAACCTATATGACAGATCTGTCCGCAGCAGACAGCGCCGACACACTGCGTGGGATTGAGGGGAATGCGGCGGCGGAATACTTTGGCGTCTTTGATGAGATGATCCTGCAAAACAAGGAGGACTTCTTCTTTCACGGGCGCAACCGCCGCCCACCGCAAGATGCTGTGAATGCGCTTCTCTCTTTGGCATATTCGCTTTTGGCGAACGAATGCGCCGCTGCCTTGCGTGGCGTGGGACTGGATCCCTTTGTGGGTTTTCTGCACACCGACCGTGCAGGGAGAAAATCTCTGGCGCTGGATTTGGAGGAAGAACTGCGTTCCGTTTTTGCGGATCGTTTCGTGCTCACGCTCATCAACAATCGAATCCTGTCGGCGGATGATTTTGAGCGGCAGGAGACCGGCGCCGTTTTGCTCAAGGAGGCGGGCAGAAAAGCTTTTCTGAGCGAGTGGCAAAAACGCAAAAAAGAGACGCTTGTGCACCCGTATTTGAAAGAAAAGGTGGAGTGGGGACTGGTTGCGCATCTGCAAGCCATGCTCCTTGCCCGCTATCTGCGTGGAGACCTGGACGGCTATCCGCCCTTTTTGTGGAAGTGAGACGATGCTGCTGCTGATTACATACGATGTGAATACGACCACACCCGCCGGTCGAAAGCGGCTGGCGAAGCTGGCAAAGGAATGCTGCAACTATGGTCAGCGTGTGCAGAACTCCGTGTTTGAGTGCAGTCTTGATGCGGCGAAGTTTGTCACGGTCAAGGCGAAACTGCTGCAGATCATCGACCAGACGCAGGACAGTCTGCGCATCTACCATTTGGGCAACAACTACGAAAAAAAGATCGAACAGTTCGGCACCAAGACTTCCTATGACCCGGAGGGTGTGCTGATCCTTTGAGTGCGAAGCGGAAGCTGTTGAAAAACGCCGGGAGGTTCGCACCGAATTGTTCGGAAAAAAAGTATCTGAAATGTAAACTGTATTTCTATTTTAAAAAAATAATTGAAATAGAAAAACAAAATTTTGCAAAATGCACAGACGTTTGCAGGAAATAAGACGTATGTTGTGCATTTTTGCTGTCGCTCCCCATGCGGGAGCGTGGATTGAAATTCTGCATTTGAGGTGATATTATACGTAGTGACTAGTCGCTCCCCATGCGGGAGCGTGGATTGAAATGATTTCTGTGCCGGCA
>JAQXLO010000073.1 GCA_029012165.1 Oscillospiraceae bacterium
GGCGAAGCGTACCGCAGGCAGTTCGAGGGCGTGTTCAGCAACAACTGCTTCTGGGGAACGGGTTACCCGTTTGCGGCGCAGAACAACTACATCTGTGACCCCGGTTTTACCGGTGCGGACATTACCGACAAAAACAGCTTCCGGCTGTCCTCGGCGTCTCGCTTGCTCGGCAAGGGCATTCAAGTGGAGGACGATATGGGAGCGCAGGACTTCTATGGCAATCCTGTCGGCGCACAGCACAACATCGGCTGCTATGAGGGCGCAGGGGAGAAGGAGACGGCGCCGGCGAGCCTTTGGAAGCGGATCGTCAACCGTGTCCAAACGGCGCTGGGCGTGGTGGTCAACTTCTTTGACTATTTGGGCAACTGCTACTGGCTGTTCTGAGGAAAACAGTATGCGAAAAGAGATACGAATTTTAACCTGTTTTTTGCTCCTTTTGAGCCTTTTTGCCGGGTGCGGCAAGCAGAAACCGGCGCCAAACAACATTGTGGCGTACATCAACGGCGAAGCCATCACTGCCCGGGAGATCGACTACTTCAAAACCCGGGACAGAGCGGACATCATCAATGCCTTCAGCGAACAGTACGGCGTGACGGACTTTTCGGACTTCTGGGACAGGGACTTTGACGGCACGACGCCGACGCAGGCGCTGGAGGAAAAAGCGTTCGAGGATGCCTGCGATGCGAAGATCCGCCTTGTCCTGATGCGGGAAAAGGGCGTGTACGAGGATATCTCCTTCGAGGGGTTGGAAGCGAAGGCGCTGGCGTATAATGAAGCGCACAAAAACCAAAAGAATACGGTGGGCGTCCAGTCCATTGATATGCAGCAGTTTTACACCTACTACATCTCCACGGGGGAAATGACCCTCAAAAACATACTTGGCGAAGGGGAACTAAAACCCACGGATGCGCAGATTCGTGCCTACATTGCGCAAAAGGGCGAGATGACCGAACAGGGGGCGATTTCGTACCTTGTGGATGCAAAATATGCGGAATATGTACAATCGTTGCTGGAACAGGCAACTGTGACCATGGAGGAATGATTATGAAAAAAGTGCTTTGTTTGTTGCTCTGCATTTCTCTGCTGCTGCCCTGTCTGTGCATGGGCGTCAGTGCGCAGGGCGGCATGACCTACTACATCGACAGCATGGACGGTGACGACAGTGCTCGGGGCACCGGCGAGCGCAGTGCATGGCGCACCGTGCGCAACTTGGAAACCCTCGCATTGCAAAAAGGGGATAAAGTTCTGTTTCGCCGGGACGGCATTTACAATGTGAACTGTCTGACCTTGACGTGCAAGGGAACGGCGGAGAATCCCATCGTGATTTCCGCATACGGGGAGGGTGCCAAGCCCCTGCTTACCACCAACAAAAGAACGGATATTCTGCATCTGCTGGACTGCTCCTATGTCACCGTTTCCGATCTGGAAATGACGGCGCACAACGGCGGAGGCATCTGGATCTATACACAGAACGAGGAGTCCAACGGCGTGAAGCTGGACAATCTCACGATCCACGACATCCAAAACTACAAGGTGACCACCCGTGATTCCCAGGCCAACCCCACGGAAGCCAGAGCGTGTGTCGTGGTGAAAAATCTGTGCTATCCGGCGCAGTCATTGTACAGAGTCAACGATTTTTCCATGACCAACTGCGAGCTGTACGACTGCGGCAACGGACTTCTGCTGTGGGGTTCCTTTACCGAGGACAGCAAAAATCCGTGGTCAGAGGACGTTGACCAAGTGTCCATCGTGTACAATCAAAATGCGCTTGTGGAAAACTGCTACTTCCACGACATGGACGCCGAGGGTATGATCATCGGCATGACGGACAATGCCCTGATCCGCAACTGCCGCTTTATTGACTGCTGTCAGGGCGTCGGCACGGACGAGAACGGCAAGGTGCTTTATTATACTGCACCTGTGTGGTACTGGGGCGGTCTGCGTTCCACGGTGGAAAGCTGTGAGATTGCCGGCGCCAAAAACTTCGGTGACGGTATGGCGGTGGACTTCGACTCCTGGACGAATGACTGCACCTATCAGTACATCTACTCCCATGACAACAACTGCTTTATTGTCACCTGCCCCTACGGCACGGGACAGAGCGGCAACACGGTGCGCTACTGCCTGTCCGTGGACGACAACGTATGCAGAAACAGCATCTCGACCGGTGAAAAGAACTTCAGCTTCTACAACAACACGATCATCAATTCCTCCAACTTTGTCCTGAACGGCATCCGGGATTCCGTTTTTGCCAACAACATTATTGTGGGCGACCTGAAAACAGACTTCTTCTGGACACGCAAGGCTGTGGACGAGCAGACCGGCGAATCATTCCGCAAGGAATTTACAGGCATCTTTGCCAACAACTGCTTGTGGGGGACGGGTGTGCCGACCTGCGCCGAAAAAACGTTTGTCTGTGCCCCGGGTTTTGTCGGTACGGACAAAACCAACCCCGACAGCTTTAAGCTGGCGCAGAATTCCCCGCTGTTGGGCAAAGGAATGACCCTGGAGAATATGGGCGAAACCGATTTCTACGGCAATGCCCTCACTCAAAGCCACAACATCGGCTGCTATGACGGCGCCGGGGAAAACACAAAAGCACCCCTGCGTCCGTTCGACAGCCTGTTCCGTCTGGTCAACACGGCTTTGGGCACGTTGTACCAGTGGGTGCAGGAACTGTGCAATAAATACTGGATCTTTTAAAAAGGTTCATCACGGCTTTTTGCGAGGCTGCCTTAGAAGTTTCGTGCAAATCTTTGGTCGCTGACCGCAGTCGGCGAAATTCTGGGCAATACCGCACAATTGCGGCACACGCCTTGCTTGAATCTTATTCCGTCAGCTTACACATAAATCCCTTGACTTGCGTTAGCAAGTCGGCGGTCTTTCTGTGCAACCTGACAAAAAATCTTGCTTCGCAATCCGCACACCCCAATTGTGCGGTATTGCCCTGACAACAGAAAAGCGCAGGAGGGGAGGTAAAACAGTCCGGGGGACTGTTTTGGCGTGGGGAACCCTCGCCGGGGGTTCCCCGGTGCGAAGCACAAATCCCACAAAAATCCGTGATGAACCAACAAAAATCCCTGCCGCATCGGTTTCGACAGCGGCAGGGATTTTGGTTTATCGCTCGTTTTTCTTTTTCTTCTTCGGCGGCATCTTTTCCTGCCGTTCCTTTTCCATTTTCTTTTCGCTGATCGTGATGATGATCACCACAGCGATCACGATGACCACCACGATGATCAGCGGCAGATATCTGTACATCGTCTGCAAAACGGAATTGATGGTCAGGCGCACCTTTTCCGTACCTGTGGGTATCGGCACCGTCGGATCGATGGGCGACACGTTGATGGACAGGGGATGCAGTGTCAGGGCGAAAGTCGGCACTGTACAGCAAAACAGCATCAGCAGGGCACCCAAAAATGCAAAAATTCTTTTTTTCATTGCGCATCATTCCTTTTTTTGATTTTTTCCCAGTATTCCCGGGCGGCCTGTTCGGTTCGGTTGGCGCCGAAGTGGTAGTACCGGGTATTTCGCAGGGCGTCCGGCAGGTACTGCTGGCTGACCCAATGATTTTCGTAGTCGTGGGGATAGAGGTAAAACTGTCCCTTGTTGGGGTTGTCCTCGCCGTCACAGTGGACGTTTTGCAGCGTGCGTGGGATGGGTCCGCTCTTGCCGCTTTTGATGTCGGCAAGCGCTTGATCGAACGCAAGATACGCAGAGTTGGACTTCGGTGCGGTGCATACCAGCACCACTGCATCAGCAAGAGGGATGCGTGCCTCGGGCAGACCGACCATGTTCGCCATATCCACGGCGGACTTAACGATGGGGAGGATCATCGGGTACGCCAGCCCCACATCCTCGGCGGCGCAGACCATCAGCCTGCGGCAGGCGGAGGGTAGGTCGCCCGCCTCCAGCAGACGGGCAAGGTAGTGCAGGGCGGCGTCGGGGTCGGAACCACGCATGGACTTTTGGAACGCCGACAGGATGTCGTAGTGGTCGTCCCCGGCACGGTCATAGCGCATGGCGCTTTTTTGCGTCAGTGCCCGGGCAGTCTCCAGCGTGACAGTGCGCTTCCCGTCCGCAAGGGGAGCGGACAGCACGCACAGCTCCACGGCGTTCATGGCTTTGCGCACATCGCCGCCGCACGCCTGTGCGATATAGGGTACCGTACCCTTTTCCGTTTCGACTATTTCGCCACGCTCCTTTTCCATAAAGCGGAAAGCCCGTTCCACGGCAGGAACGATGTCCGCAGGGGTGACCGTTTTGAACTCGAAAACGGTGGAGCGGCTGAGGATGGCGTTGTAGACGTAGAAGTAGGGGTTCTCCGTCGTGGAGGCGATGAGGGTGATCGACCCCTTTTCGATGTATTCCAGCAGCGTCTGCTGCTGTTTTTTGTTCAGGTACTGGATCTCGTCCAGATACAGCAAAATTCCACCCGGCGCCAGAAACGTGTCCACACGGGAAATGACGTCCTTGATGTCCGAGACGCCCGCCGTAGTGCCGTTCAGGTGCACCAAGTGGCGATCCGTTTGCTTGGCGATGATGCTTGCGAGGGTGGTTTTGCCCACACCGGAGGGACCGTAGAAGATCATATTCGGCAGTTCGCCCGAAAGAATGATGTTGCGAAGGGGTTTTCCCGGGGCGAGCAGATGCCTTTGCCCCACAATATCGTCGAGTGTTTGCGGGCGCAGACGCTCCGCCAGAGGCACGGACATACAGACCCTCCTTAATAGTATCGGAACACGGCGACAACCTTGCCGAGGATGTCCACGTGATCGACGATGATCGGCTCGTAGTCCGCATTGGCAGGCTGCAGGCGGTAGTGTCCGTTCTCTTTGTAGAAGGTTTTGACGGTGGCTTCCTCGTCCACCATGGCGATGACCATCTGCCCGTTTTCGGCGGCGCTGACCTGCTCCGCAACGACGATGTCGCCGTCCAGGATGCCCGCTTCGATCATGCTTTGTCCCCGCACGTGCAGGGCGAAGAGCTTTTTGTCCGAGGAGACACGGCCGGTGTAGGGGACATAGCCCTCGATCTGCTCCACGGCGAGGATGGGGGTTCCAGCGGCAACGGTGCCCAACAGCGGCACCTGTATGGGTGCCTCGCCCTGTCCGACAATGCGGATGGAGCGCTTGCGCAGGGGGTCACGGGAGATATACCCCGCCGACTCCAGCGCCGCCAGATTGGCCTGTACGGAGGAGGTGGAGCGCAGACCCACGGCGCTGCCGATCTCACGAACCGAGGGCGGTACGCCGTCCCGTGTTTTCTCCACAAGGTATTCGTAGACTTTTTTCTGTGTGTCGTTGAGCTTTTCCATACTGCACCCTCCGAAAAAAGATTCTCAGTACAGTATAGCACATCTTTTTGAAAAATGCAAACATTTGTTTGTATTTATTTTGCCCGCTTGCGGAACCAGCCGAGCCCCAGCAGCAAAAGAATCGGAAAGCACACGGCGGCAAGGATGCCGGCGTGGAGATTGCCGAAGTGATCGGAAACAAAACCCACAAAGGTGGGTCCGCCGGCACAGCCAAGATCCCCTGCCAGCGCCATGAAGGCGAACATCGCCGTGCCGCCGCGCAGATGCTCTGCGGCGAGACTGGTGGTACCCGGCCAAAAGATGCCCACGGACAGACCGCACAGGGCACAGCCGAGCAGTCCGAGAATCGGGGAGGCGGAGAGGGAGGTCAGCAGATAGCTTCCGACGCACAGCAGTGCACTGCACAGCATGAAGGCTTTCAGCGGCAGTTTTCGGCTCCATTTGCCGTAAAAGGCACGGGATGTGCCCATCAGGACACTGAACATCATGGTGCCCAGCAGATCCCCGGTGGTTTTGGAAACGCCGATGGCAGATTCGGCAAAGGCGGATGCCCATTGACTGATGGCCTGTTCGGCGGCGCCGGAGCAGAACATCAGCAAAAGCACGGGTAAAAACAGCTTTGCCCCGGCGAGCCTGCGAAAAGGCAGACCCTTTTCTTCCTCGGGGCGTTCGGGAAGCGGAACACGGGCAAAGGCGATGCCGTTGAGCACGGGCAAAACCGCCCAAAGCAGGGA
>JAQXLO010000074.1 GCA_029012165.1 Oscillospiraceae bacterium
CTTTGCAGGCGGGACAGATTTTGATTTTTCCCGCTTTGAGCGCCGAGGACACCTTGCGGATGCCGTCTGCCACGTCGTTTTTGGCGGGCAGAACACGGTATTTTCCGTGCCTGCGGATGCATTCCATGAAGCTTGCGGCGGACGGATCCACGACTACGGCTTCGATGGGAAGATCGGCAGCCAGCGCAGCAAGTCCCCGGTAGTGTTCCTCATCGGTGCGTTGTTCGCCCTCTCTGCGGGAGTCGAAGTAGTACTCCCGCATACGGTACCATATACCGTCCTCGGACAGTCCCCACAGCCCGAAGGAGGACGGATTGACCGTGCCGTAGTCGCAGGAAATGAAACAGCGGCAGGGCGTTCCCTGCCAGGGGACAACGTGTGTTTCCTCCCGGAACACGGGGTAAACCAGCCCGGAAGCGGCCACCCATTTCCCCTCGACAAACCGTTCGTAGAAGGCGCCGGAATACAGCATTTGGTAGCGTTTCCGAACCGCCTCGGACAGGGACGGATTGTCCTGCATGGTGAAATGCAGATACAGACAGTTCTTTTGTGCGGCTTTTTGAATCCATTCCGTGTAGAACCAGTGGTAGGGATGGTCGGGGTTGCAGTTGAACCAGAGCCTTGCATTTTGCAGGGAACAGCGGGCGATGGCCTGCTCCACAAAGGAGCGGGGCATCAGCGCCACCTCGTCCAAAAGCACGCCGCCGAGGGTCATGCCCTGAATCAGGGCGGCGGAACCCTCGTCTTTGCCGCCGAACAGATAGAAACGGTTGACCGTATCTCCCCGGCGCACCAGCACCACGTTGCGGGACACCTTTTCCGTGCAGTCAAAACCAAGCTCCCGCAGAAGCGGCAGAATGGGGATGAGAATGTTGCGCCGCAGGGAGGTGACGGTTTTACCGCACAGGGCGAAGGAGGTGTCCCGGAAGGTGCTGAACGCCCAAAAGACAAAGGACAGCGTCATGCAGACCGTCTTGCCGGAACGCACGGCGCCGTCGCAGATGATGGCGTTTCGGGTGTGGTGGGGACTGTTGCCGCACCACCACGTCAGTACGGTGCGCTGCTTCTCGGAGAACTGTCTGAAATCAGAAAGCGCAATGGTGCATCTCCTCCTTTTCCTCCTCGACCGGCTGGGGCACGCTTTGCATCAGCGCCTGCAAAAACGGCATAGCGGAATCGGACTGGGAGCCGCAGACTGCCTGCAAATGCTCCAGTGCCTTGAGCCGGTCGAAGAATTTGATTTCCAGTGCGCCGTCCTTGGGCTTTTTGATCTCTGCAATGTTGAAAAGATCCAGTGCGTCAAAGTCCGTTTCGGACGGTTCACTGCTGAAGAGCAGACGCAGTGCATCCGCACCGGAGCCGAACGCCAGTTTACGGTAGCCGAGCAGAACCTCGTCGGCCGTGGACAGGGGCGTGGGTGTGTTTTCCGCAATGGCTGTGCGAATCTCCTCCCGGCGGAGAAGTCGGACGGCGCTGTGCAGCGGCGAAGCGTAGCCCGCTTTGGCGGCGGCGATTCTGCCGTTTCTGTCCTGGGCGTAGTGCAAGCAAAACAGCATTTCTTTTCGGGTCAGTTTTTTCATGGTGTTCCCTCCTTTTTTGCGATTGCCCTTCAACTTCGGACAAAAAAATCCCCTTTGCTGTCCAAAAACGGACAACAAAGGGGAAAAATGCAATAGTATTTACAGATTGTTTACCAAACGAGGTGTACGGTCAGATCCTCCACCGTGTAGCGCACATCGTGCCGGTAGTTGTTGTCAATGGCGTTGCAGAACGCTTCGCACATTTGCGCATCTTTGAGGGTGATGGTGGCGTCCATGGTGAGACTGTCGGGGTCATACAGCTCCCAACCCATCTTGAATCCGTTGATCCACCAGTGCCTTGCAGGCTCGAGGGAGAGAATTTCCTCCTCGCCGTGCAAAATTTTCATGGACATCTCCAGCATATCCGCATCGCCGACGCAGTCGTAGTAGGAGCCGACTTTTCTGCTGTCCCGGTTGTAGACGCCGATCTCGCCGCCGTTGGTGACGAGATAGTTGCCTTTCCAGATCTGGATCATCCATTCTCTGCCGTCGTAGTCAAACTTGAAACGGCGGGTCACGTAGTTCCACATCCAGTCGGGGGAGGTGTAGCAGAAGAAATCGTAGAAGAGGCAGAAACCGTACTGGCGCATCCAGGCGTTGACGGGCGCATAAACCAGCAGGTCGTAGATGTCGCAGTTAAAGCCGGTACTGACAAGCCCCCGATTGTCTACGCCGTAGGCTTCGCCGGTCACACGGTTGATATAGATGCCGGGAAACAGCTCCCTTGTGCCGCCGTCCCGGAAATGGATGCGCAGATAAACCTGAAACACATCAGGATTTTTTGTTGCCTTGGTGGTGATTTCGCACTTGTCGATGATGCTGAAGTAGGTGCCCAGCAGCAGGTAGAGGGAGGATTTTGTGTGGTCGCCCTCACGCCACAGGTCATCCGCTTTTTGGTACATCTGCCTGCGCATTTCCTCGGTATTGATACCGAAAACCTTGACGGTCAGTTCTGCAAGATGGTTGCACTCGGGGATGCTCGTCAGGATCTTCATGATGTCCAGCCCGGAGTTTTCACAGATGTACTCGCACATCTGCGCCACCTCCTCGTCCACATCCACCGCAAGGCTTTTGTCGGGCAGAAGTGCCTGTCCCGTGAGAAAGCGGATGAGATTGCGCAGGTTGTGTAAAAAGACGTCGAAACGGGAGGTGGAGGACTTTTGTGCGCAAACGCTTTCCAGAAGCTGTTCGTACTCCTCGAGGCTGCCGACACTGTAGTCCGGCATGGCGCTGTCTGCGGCGAAGGCAGGCAGGCACATGCTGCATGAAAGAATCAGCGCCAGAAGCAGAGAAAGCAGGCGTTTCATGCGTCGTCCTCCAAATTTTCCTTTCGGAATCTCTGAATCTTGGA
>JAQXLO010000075.1 GCA_029012165.1 Oscillospiraceae bacterium
GCAGCTGGTGGCGGCGGGCTACAAGGAGATCACGCTTCTCGGGCAGAACGTCAACTCCTACAGTGGCAGTGTCAACTTCGCCGGACTTCTGCGGCAGATCAACGCCATTCCCGGCGATTTTCTTGTCCGCTTCATGACGTCCCATCCCAAGGACTGCACCCGGGAGCTGATCGACACCATTGCCCAGTGTGAAAAGGTGGAGCGGCATCTGCATCTTCCGTTCCAGAGCGGCAACGACCGTATTCTGCACGAAATGAACCGCCGCTACGATCGAGAGAAATACCTCTCGCTTGTCCGCTACGCCAAGGAGCGTATCCCCGACATTCAGTTTACCAGCGACGTCATCGTCGGCTTCCCCGGGGAGACGGCAGAGGAGTTTGAGGACACCCTGTCCTTGGCGCAGGAAGTGGGCTTTTCCTCCCTGTTTTTGTTCATCTTCTCTCCCCGTGAGGGCACAAAGGCGGCGCAGATGCCGGACGAAACACCCCGTGCGGAAAAGGTTCTCCGTTTTCAGGCGCTGGAAAAATTGCAGGCGGAAAACTCTGCCCGCATCGCCGAATCCATGATCGGGCAGACGTTCCGTGTACTGGTCGAGAGCGAGAACGGCGGCTTGCTGACCGGCAAGACCTCCACCGCCATGACGGCGGAATTCCCCGGAACAGCGGACAAAATCGGCACATTTGTCAACGTGCGCATCACCCGGCGCACCGGCTGGACGATTCAAGGAGAGATACAATGAGACAGTTGGGCATCAGCATTACCTGCGGCGATACGCCGTGGCACGAGCAGATGGACCGGATTGCGCAAGCCGGCTTTGACTGTACTTTTTTTGACTGGAACAAGGACGGCGATACGGACAAATGGGCGCAATACGCCCGCAGAAAAGGGCTTGCGGTGGATTCCCTGCACGCACCCTTCGATCACATCAATTCCTTTTGGGAGGATACGGCACAGGGAGAGGCGTACTATGCGCTGATGCTGCGCATTATCGACGACTGCGACCGGGCAGATATCCGCAAGCTGGTCATGCATACCACCGTCGGCAACCATCCCCCCGCAACGTGCGAGATCGGATTTGTTCGGTACCGAAATATGTGCGAATATGCGGCGAAAAAGGGCGTACACATCTGCTTTGAAAATCTGGAGCCGTTTCCGCATCTGCATGAGATCATGCGTGCCGTGGACGATCCCTTTCACGGTTTTTGCTGGGACTGCGGACACAACCTTTGCTACACGCCCCATGTGGACATGATGGCGCTGTACGGCGATCGGCTGATGTGCCTGCACCTGCACGACAATTACGGCGTGACGCAGCCGGGCAACATCGACTACCGGGACGATCTGCATATGCTGCCCTTTGACGGCGTGCTGGACTGGAGCTGGGTCGCCGAAAAGATTGCCCGCAGCGGCTATGAGGGACCGCTCACGTTTGAGTATTCCTCCCGCACCGTCCGCCGCCACGGGGATCGCCCCTATGGAGAATTTTTGCAAACCGCCATGGAAAGAGCCGTTAAGCTTCGCGACATGGTCGAAAATATCAAATAATTTTTAAGGAGACAAAACACATGGATCTGATTCAAATGACAAGAGAACTGGGCGCCGCCATCCAGCAGGATGCACGCTACCTCAAGTTTATGCAGGCGCACGAAGCCAACGAAAAGGACAATGCACTCAATGAGCTGATCGGCAAAATTCAGCTTGTCCACATGAACTATAACCACGAGGCGGCCAAGGAGGACAAGGACGAGGAAAAGCTGAAAGCCTACGACGCCGAGTTCAACACGCTGTACAACGAAGTGATGTGCAATCCCAATATGCGCCGCTACGAAAAGGCACGGGATGAAGTGGACGAGCTGATGAAGGAGATCACCGGCATCCTGACGCTGTGCGTGCGGGGCGAGGATCCCATGACCTGCGACCCCAACGCCGGTTCCTGCGGCGGGGACTGCGGTTCCTGCGGCGGCTGTCACTGAGCTGCCGAACGCCTTGCAGGCGTATGTATTGAAAGACAAGAACAGGAAGTGTATGACGTATGGCGGAACTGACACCCATGATGCGCCAGTATTTCGAGATCAAGCAGGAATACAGCGACACCATCCTGATGTTCCGATTGGGCGACTTTTACGAGATGTTCTTTGAGGATGCGAAGATTGCATCCCGGGAACTGGAGCTGGTTTTGACCGGTCGGGACTGCGGGCAGGAGGAGCGTGCGCCCATGTGCGGCGTGCCGTTTCACAGCGTGGATTCCTACATCGCCCGTTTGGTGCAGCACGGCCACAAGGTCGCCATCTGCGAGCAGACCGAGGATCCGTCTCTGGCGAAGGGATTGGTGCGCCGTGAGGTCATTCGGGTCATCACGCCCGGCACGGTCATCGAAAGCAGTATGCTCGACGAGTCCCGCAACAACTTCCTCGGCTGTATTGTGCAGGGGGAACAGGGTGTGGGCGTCTGCTTTACGGATGTGTCCACCGGTGCGGTGCATTTGGCGCAGCTGTGCGGCAAAAATGTTGAGGCAAAGGTCATCAACGAGCTGTGCCGCTTTTCGCCGACGGAGGTTTTGCTCTGCCCCCGTGCACGCACGATGGCGGAAGTGGTGGCGTTTGTTCGGGACCGAATCAATGCCTCTGTAGAAACGCCGGATGCGTCCGAATTTGCGCCGTCCGTCTGCGCCGAGGAGGTGTACCGGCACTTTGGCGTTTCGTCTGCGGCGGAATTGGGGATCGAGGGGGACGAGGCGCTGTGCGCTTTGGGCGAATCCCTTCGGTACCTGAAGGAAGTGCAGAAGTCGGAGCTTCAAAATATCCGCACCGTCGATTTTTACAGCGACGCACGGTTTATGAAAATTGACGCATCCTCCAGACGAAATCTGGAGTTGACGGAAACCATGCGCACCCGGGAAAAACGGGGCACCCTGCTTTGGGTGCTGGACAAGACCCGTACCCCCATGGGCAAGCGGCTGATCCGCAGCTGGCTCGAACAGCCGCTGGTCAGCATTCCCCGCATCACCAAGCGGCAAGGCGCAGTGGGGGAACTGTGCCGGGAGAATATCCTGCGCAGGGAACTGCGTGAAGCGCTGACGGACATCGGCGACATGGAGCGTGTGATGGCACGGGTCGTCTACGGTACCGCCAATGCCAAGGAGCTCAAAGCCCTTGAGCAGATGACCCGCAAGCTGCCTGCACTGAAAGAGTCGCTGGCAGGGTGCCAATCGTCCATGCTGTGCGACATCTACACGCAGATGGACGCCCTGACGGATGTGACGGAATGGATCGCCGAGTCCATTGTGGAGGATCCGCCCTTTTCCGTCCGGGAGGGCGGCATGATCTGCGACGGTTTCAACGAGGAGCTGGACGGCCTGCGTGCCATTGTCCACGACAACAAGGGATTCATTGCGTCCATCCAGCAGACCGAGCAGGAAAAAACCGGCATCAAGAAACTGAAGATCGGCTATAACCGGGTGTTCGGCTACTACATCGAGGTGTCCAATTCCTTCAAGGAGCTGGTGCCCGATACCTATATCCGCAAGCAGACCCTGGCCAACTGTGAGCGCTACATCACCGAGGAGCTGAAAGCGCTGGAAGCCAAGGTGCTCAGTGCGCAGGAGCGCATCACCGGTCTGGAATATGAGATCTTTTCCGCCGTGCGCAACCGCATCGCCGAACAGCTTGCCCGCATCCAGAAAACGGCGTCGGCTGTGGCGGTGCTGGACACGCTCTGTTCCCTTGCGCAGGTGGCGCAGGATAATAACTATGTCTGCCCCGAAATCACGAACGACCGCACGCTGGTGATTCGGGAGGGACGTCACCCCGTGGTGGAGAAGATGCTGGGCAGTACGCCCTTTGTTCCCAACGATACCTTGCTCAACTGCGGCGACGACCGCTGTGCCATCATCACGGGACCCAATATGGCGGGTAAATCCACCTATATGCGTCAGGTTGCACTGATTACGCTGATGGCGCAGACGGGCAGCTTTGTGCCCGCCGCATCGGCGACCGTCGGTATCTGCGACAGCATCTTTACCCGTGTGGGGGCATCGGACGATCTGGCGTCGGGACAGTCCACCTTTATGGTGGAGATGAGCGAGGTGGCGTCCATTCTCAAAAATGCCACGGCGGACAGCCTGATCATTTTCGATGAAATCGGCAGAGGTACCTCCACCTTTGACGGCATGAGCATTGCCAGAGCGGTACTGGAATATGCCGCCGACTCCAAAAAGTTAGGTGCCAAAACATTATTTGCGACCCACTACCATGAGCTGACCGAGCTGGAGGAAACCGTGCCCGGTGTGCGCAATTACAATATTGCCGTCAAAAAGCGGGGCGACGATATCACCTTCCTGCGGCGAATCGTGCGTGGTGGTGCGGATGGCAGCTACGGCATCGAGGTGGCGAAGCTTGCCGGCGTGCCCAATCCGGTCGTACAGCGTGCGAAGGAAATCTTGAAAGAATTGGAAGAAAAGGGATATACCATCCCCGTACCGACAAATACTTCGGTGCCGAAGGAACCACAGGCGCAGATGACCTTCGGCGGCGGAGAAGAGAGCGAGATCGTCGGCAGACTGCGGGCGTTGGACGTGAACACCCTGACGCCCATCGAGGCGCTGACGGAACTGTTCACGTTGTCGGCGCAGGCAAAAAACATATAAGACAGTAAAAAGGAAAGCAGGTGATTTTGTGCCCAAGATCCTACGATTGCCCAAATCGCTGGCGGATCTCATTGCCGCCGGTGAGGTGGTGGAGCGTCCCGCCTCCGTGGTCAAGGAACTGCTGGAAAACAGCATAGACGCCGGGGCAAGCAAGATCACGGTCGAGATCAACCACGGCGGTGTGCGGTACATTCGGGTGACCGATGACGGCTGCGGCATTGCACGGGAGGACATTCGCAACGCCTTCGTCAGCCATGCGACCAGCAAGATCACATCCCGGGACGATCTGAGCGCCATTGCGACCTTGGGTTTCCGTGGCGAAGCGCTGGCTTCGGCGGCGGCGGTGGCTCGGGTAGAGATCCTGACCCGCACGGCACAGGAAACGGTCGGCACACGGTACTGCATCGAGGGCGGGGAGGAAATTCTGCTCGACGACGCAGGCTGTCCCCAAGGAACGACACTCATCGTGCGTGATTTGTTTTATAATACACCTGCCCGTATGAAATTTCTCAAAAAAGACGTGACGGAAGCGAATGCGGTGGCTGGCGTTGTGGACAGGATCGCCCTGTCGCACCCGCAGGTGAGCATCCGTTTTATCCGGGAGGAGAAGGAAACGCTCTGCACCCCCGGAGACGGGAAGCTGGACAGTGCCATTTATGCCGTGTTCGGCAGGGATTTTCTGTCGGGGCTGATCCCGGTGGACTACACCTGCGACGGAATCCGGGTAAACGGCTACACCTCCAAACCCATTGCCGCCCGCCAAAGCCGCAGTATGCAGTTCTTTTTCCTCAACGGGCGGTACATCAAAACGGGTACAGGCGCCGCCGCCCTGTCGGAGGGCTACAAGCACGCTGTGATGACGGGGAAATTTCCCGCCTGCGTTTTAAAAATTACGGTACCGAACAATATGGTGGACGTCAACGTGCATCCTGCCAAGATCGAGGTGCGGTTCGCCAACGAAAAGCCCATCTTTAACGCCATATACTACGGGGTAAAAAATGCGTTGGAGGGCGACCATTCCAAAGCACACCCTGCGCTGCGGCAAAATTCCGCCTCCGCCATTCGGAATTTCTACAGCATGGTGGGCGAGGAAAAGCCGAAGCAGGTCGCATTCCGGGAATTGCCGAAAAAGCAGGCGGATTTCTTTGTCCACGCAAAAGCACCGGGTTCTCCTACACCGGAAAATCCTTCGATACCGAAAGAACTGCCGAAGCAGGAACTGCGATTTGCTTCTCCCGTGGAGAAACCCGCCAATAAAGAGGACTATTCTTTCTTGGCGGAGAAGAAAACGCAGACGCCGAGCGTGCAGGAAACGGTTGCTTCGCCGCCGGAAACAACGGTGCCGAACATTTCGGAAACGGAAGAATCCGCTTCTCCCGAAATACCCGAATTTCGGGTGATCGGTGAAGCGTTCAATACCTATATATTCGTGGAAACAGACAACAAAATCTGGATCATCGACAAGCACGCCGCCCATGAGCGCATCCTGTATGAGCAGCTCAAAGCCGGCGGGGAGGGCAAAGCGTCCCAGCTTTTGCTTGCCCCCGTGACGGTCACGCTGCGCAAGGAGGAGTATTCCGCCGTTTTGGAGAATGCGTCGTTGCTGGCGGACAGCGGCTTTGCCGTTGCGGACTTCGGCACCGGCACGGTGGCGGTGACGGAGTGCCCGATCCTCTTGGATGCTGCCGATGCCGCCGCCGCCATTGAGGAGTTTGCCGCTTATCTGTGCAAAGCAAAACAAGAGCTAATATCCGAAAAGATGGACTGGATCTACCACAACACCGCCTGCCGTGCCGCCATCAAAGCCGGGGATTTCACCTCGGATTATGAGCGGCAGAAGTTCGCGGAAAAGCTGCTGTCTATGCCGGACATCCGCTCCTGCCCCCACGGCAGACCTGTGATGATCGAGATGACCCGCAGAGAAATGGAGAAAAGCTTTGGACGTGTGTGAACAGATTCCCGTGCTGGCGGTAACCGGTCCGACTGCCTCCGGCAAGACCGCCCTTGCGGTGCGGCTGGCGCAGGCGATGGACGGGGAAGTGGTTTCTGCGGATTCCATGCAGATCTATACGGGCCTGCGGATTTCCACGGCAAAGCCGACTGCCGAGGAAATGCAGGGGGTACCGCACCATTTGCTGGATTTTTTGCCGCCCGATACGCCATTCAGCGTGGCGGACTACTGCGATAGGGCGAAGGCGTGTATTGCCGCCATTCATGCGCACGGCAAACTGCCCATTCTCTGCGGCGGGACAGGCTTGTATATCCGGTCCCTTTTGGACAATATCGACTTTTCCGGCAGCGGTGCCGACCCGGATTTCCGCAAACAGATGCAGACCCTTGCCGATACACAGGGTACCGAAGCAGTTTGGCGCCTTTTGTGGGAGGCGGATCCGGAGGGTGCCGAAACATTGCACCCCAACAACCTCGGCAGAGTGATCCGTGCGCTGGAATTGCACAGGGAAACGGGGCAGACCATGGCGCAGCAGCGCCGCAATTCCCGCAAAAATCCGACACCGTACAACAGCTGCCTGCTCTGCCTGGATTTTCGGGACAGGCAAAAGCTGTATGACCGCATCGATCGGCGTGTGGATATCATGATGCAAAACGGGCTTTTGGACGAGGCACGAGACTTTTATGAAAAATATTCCGGTACCGAAGGAACGGCACGGCAGGCCATTGGCTGCAAGGAATTCATTCCCTATTTCGCAGGGGAGCGCACCTTGGATGAGGCTGTGGCGTGCGTCAAGCAGGAGACACGCCGCTATGCCAAGCGCCAGCTGACGTGGTTTCGCCGGATGGACAATATGCATTTTATTTATGTGGACGACACGGCGGATGTTTTTGCATCCGCCATGGCGATCGCAGACGGGTGGAGGTGAACGCCTTGAAAGGACAAAAGAAACGTCCCGTGAAAGCACGGACGGAATGGCGTGTGCGGCGGATCATGATTATCGCACTGATCGCCGTGCTGGTCTGCGGCGGCATCTATGAAATCTACGCACTCAACCAGAATCCCATCCGTGTAGAGCCTGCGCTGGAGGAGACCGTGACCGAAAAGGTCGGGGCGAGCGCATTCATTTTCCGGGACGAGCAGTGCATCCACGCCGATCTGTCCGCATATTCCGTCCCCTTTGTGCAGGACGGCGACCGTGTGTCCGGCAACGGTGTGATCGCCGCAAATTTTTCGGATGCCGGCTCCGCCATGCGGTACGCACAGCTTCTGGAACTGCGGGAAGAATACGACCGCCTTTCTGCGCTGGCCACCGGCACGGAGTATTCTTCCGTGCGTGTCAGTGCGCTCATGGATGGTGCGTCGGACGGGCTGTGCGCTCTTTTGCAGCAGACGGATACGGGCAATATCGCCGAGGCTGAGGCGGCGGAGAATACCTTTTTGGAAAAGGAGACGGCGCTGGAGATCGCCGTGGATGAGGACGTGAACATTTCGGCGAAGCTCAGCGAGCTGTCCAAGGATATCCGGGCGCAGGAAGCGTCCGTGGGCAGCTACCAAACGGTCACGACCGGGCTGGACAGCAGCGGCTATTTCTTCAGCAAGACCGACGGCTATGAGGACGTGATCCCCTATGCCGATGCCGGGTCGCTGACGGTTTCCACGCTGGAAGCGGCGCTGCAGACATTGCCCGTTTCCTCCACGGGCGGCAAGATCGTCAAGAGCTTTTCGTGGTATATTGCGGCGGTGGTCGATTCCCAGACGGCGGAAAAGCTGTCGCATATCAGAGGCAGTTTGCGCATCAACTTTCCCCAGGCCGGGCTTGGCGAGGTTCCCGTGACGGTCTACGCCATGCGTGCCGACGCTTCGGGAAAGTGTGCGGTGGTGTTCCGCTGTATTGAAAACAGCAGTGCGCTTTTGCAGCTGCGCAAGGAGGATATCGAGATTATTTTCGGCAAGACGACGGGCTACCGTGTGCCGCTCAGTGCGGTGCGCATCGTGACGAAGGAGACCGGCGAGGGCGACGATAAAACGCAGGAGCAGCTGCGGGGCGTGTATGTCCTGCGCGGCAACGTGGTGTCGTTCCGCAGGATCAACCCCGTCTATGCGGGCGAGGACTACATTCTGTCCGCCCCGTATTACAAGGAGGACGGCAGCAACGACAGCAGCTATCTCGGCTTGTACGAGGAGATCATTACGGAAGGGAAGGATTTGTATGCAGGAGCAGTCGTTTATCGCTGAGGGAAAAAAACGCGTGGAGGAAGCGTGGAAAGCTGTCTGCCACGATGTGCAGGAAGCGGCACTCAAAAGCGGTCGTGACCCGTCGGAGGTCTCCCTCATGGCGGTGACGAAAACGGTGGAGCCGGTGTATATCAACCACGCCATTTCCCTGGGCGCAGCGCTGATCGGCGAAAACAAGGTGCAGGAATTTCTTGGCAAAAAGCCGGAGCTGCAAGGCGCCTATACCGCCCATCTGATCGGGCATTTGCAGACCAACAAGGTGCGCCAGATCGTCGGGGAGGTGGCCATGATCCAGTCCGTGGACAGCGTGAAGCTGGCACGGGAGATCGGCCGATGCAGTGAAAAAAAGGGCATCGTGAGCGATATTTTGCTGGAAGTGAACATCGGCAGGGACCCGGATAAGTTCGGCATTTTGCCCGAGGCGGCGGAGGAAACAGCGTGTGAAATCGCCGAAATTCCGGGCGTACACATCTGCGGAATGATGACGGTACCGCCTTTTGATGCGGATTTGGAAAAAACACGCCGATTTTTTTCAAATATGCATCAACTGTTTATTGACATTGGGTCGAAAAACATACATAATATAAATATGTGTACCCTTTCGATGGGGATGTCCGGGGATTTCCGGGAAGCCATCGCAGAGGGAGCGACGCTTGTGCGTGTGGGATCGGCGATCTTCGGCGCACGCAACTACCGCTGACCGGGGCACGATTCCCCTGTCACAGAAACATCACAAACGATTTTCAGGAGGATAAACTTATGGGACTTATTGACAAACTCAGAAACATCACCAACATCCCGGACGAGAACTACTACGACGGGGACGACGCCATGGCGGACGGCTACGACTACGAGGGCTACGACGATGCCGCCGAGCAGGAGGACGACATCTATGCCGCCCAGGAGACCCATGCCCAGAGACGGGTTCGTTACGACGCTCCCGAGCGGGACAATACGGCAGGTGCACGGGTGGTGGACATCAACTCCAACAGCCGCAATCAGGTTGTTTTCAAGAAGCTGGACAAGTTTGAGTCTGTCGTAGAGGTTGCGGACGAGCTGAACAAGAAAAAGATCGTCATCCTCAATCTGGAGACCTGCCCCAATGACATCACCAGACGGGTACTGGATTTCCTCAGCGGCGTGGCCTACGCCAACTCCGGCTCCATCCAGCGTGTCGCAGGTCGAGCGTACATCATCACCCCCAACAACGTCCCGATCAACGGCGAGCTGTTGGATGAGATCGAGGGCGGCGCAAAGCAGTAAGCATTTCATGTGGGAAGGGAAGGAGAGCCAATCATGCTGACACCCGATAAAATCAAAGAATACAGATTCCAGCCTGCCGGTCAGGGCGTATACAGAGCGGATGATGTGGATCGCTTTTTTTCGTCGGTCAGTGCGGACTATGAAACGGTCTACACCGAGCACGGCAAGCTGATCGACCGTGTGCGGATGCTGGTGGAAAAGATCAAGAGTCTGGAAGCGCAGATCCAAACATACGAGGAGCAGGAGAACCTGATCAAAAAGACGCTGATCGTCGCCCAGAAGAAGGCGGACGAGATCGAGTCCTCGGCCAAAACACGCAGCGAGAGCCGCACGGCGGCGGCGGACAAGGAAGCCGCAGAAAAAGTGGCGGCCGCCGAAAAGCACGCCAAGGAGCTGCTGAGCGCCGCAGAGGAACGCTCCAAGCGGATCATGGCGGAGGTGGAGCAGAAATCCAGAGATATTCTGTCCGGCGCCGGCGCCACTGCGGAAAAGACCATCGGCACCGCCAAGGGCAGAGCAACGCTGATGCTCACGGAATCCAAGCAGAGAGCGGAAAAGATCATCGCCGATGCCAAAGCGCAGGCCGATGCGGTATTGGGACCGCTGCAGGCAGAGGTCGCCAAGGAGAAAAAGGCGCTTGAGGAAGTGCGTGCCGAAAGCAAGGCGTTCAAGAAAAAGATCACCGAGTCCTACTATCAGCAGATCGGCATGACGTCGGAGCTGCTGGGCTTTGTGGAGACGGAGGAGCCGCAGACGGCGCCTGTCGCCGAGGCAGTGCCTGCCGCACCGGTGCAGGTGCAGACCGAGCAGCCTGCCGACACTCTGCCGCAGGAGGATCTGGCGTTTTTGGACGCAGTGGATACATATGTGCCCGCAGAGGATGACCTGTTTACGGCGATTCTGGAGGAGACCGTGACCGCCGAGGAGCCGGCGGCAGAGGAACCGGCGCCTGTGCAAGCAGCGGCACAAGAGCCTGCCGCAGAAGTTTCCGTGGCGGAAGAACCGGTTGTGGAAGAAGCGGTTGTGGAAGAACCAGCGCAGGAGCCGCAGGAAGAGGAGCATTTTTCCTTTGTGGGCGGCTTTGACTCTCTGGGCTTCGAGGAGGAAGTGACCGAGGACGAGCAGGAGATCCCCGAGGAGCCGCTGATGAATTTTGACGACATCTTCAACAGCGCCATCGCCGAAACACCGGAGCAGCCCAAGGAAACTCCCAAAACGGAGACGGACAAGCCCTTCGGTCAGCTGAACGAAAAATACCGCTCCGTTTCTCAGGCACAGGAAGAGGAGCAGGAGGACGAAATGACCTTCGGCAGCATTTTCCGCAAGCCTGCGCCGGAGCCTGTACAGGAGCCGACCCGCAGGATCACCCTGCCGCAGGAAGCGCCGCAGGACGAGGCGGACGAGGCGGACGAGGAAGAGGTCGAAATCGAACAAAAGAAACCCGAAAAGAAGAGGCGCAGACTCTCCTTGTTCAGCAAGTATGAGGACGAGGACGAGGATGACGACGAGGACGACGATTACGAGGATGAAGATGACTACGACGAAGACGACGAGGACGACGATGAGGAGTCCGGCGGCTTCAAGGGCTTCTTCCGTAAATAAAAGCGAAGGAAAAAACAAAGGAGAATCGAATGCGCAGAGTTTGGTCGATGGCTGCCATCGTGTTGGCGACGGCTCTGGATCAGGGCTTGAAGGTGCTGGCTGAGCACACCCTCGGCGGCGGAAAGGTACTCTCGCTGGAGCCGATCGTTGCCCTGCGCTACGTGCGCAACAGCGGCGCAGCGTTCAGTCTGTTCAGCGCCCACACGGAATTGCTGTCCATCGGGACGGGCATCCTGCTTGCGGCAGGCGTGGCTGTGCTGATGAGCAAAAAGATCAAGAGCGGACTTTTGTATACGGCGCTTACCATGATCGTCGCCGGAGGACTCGGCAACCTGATCGACCGTGTGCGTCTGGGCTATGTGATCGACTACATCGACCCGCTGTTTGTCAAGTTTGCCGTGTTCAACTTTGCGGACTGCCTGATCACCGTGGGTGCGGCACTGCTGATTTTGTGGCTGATCCTCGACACCGTGCGGGAAAAGAAGGAAAAGAAGGAGCGCACATGAGAGTCTTTACCGTACCGCCCGAAGGGGCGGGACAGCGGCTGGACAAGACGCTGGCGCTGCTGGAGCCGGAATGGTCCCGTTCCTTTATCCAAAAACTGCTGGAGGACGGCAGGGTAGAGATCGGCGGCAAAACGGCATCCAAAAACAGCAAGCCTGCCGCCGGCGCAGAGGTGACGGTGGACGAGCCGCCTTTGCGGACGATCGAAGCGGCGCCGCAGAATATCCCGCTGGATATCCGCTACGAGGACGAGGATCTGCTGGTGGTCAACAAGCCCCGGGGCATGGTGGTACATCCGGCGCCGGGCAGCCCGGACGGCACGCTGGTCAACGCCCTGCTGTATCACTGCGGCGACAGTCTTTCCGGCATCAACGGGGCGATCCGCCCCGGTATTGTGCACCGCATCGACAAGGACACCAGCGGTCTTTTGATCGTGGCGAAAAACGACAGCGCCCACCGTGCGCTTGCCGAGCAGATTCGGGAGCATTCCTTTCGCCGGGAATACCGTGCCGTACTGCACGGGCACTTCCGGGAACCCACCGGCACGATCCATGCGCCCATCGGACGCAGTGAAAAAGACCGCAAGAAAATGTGCGTGACCGACAAAAACGCCCGGGATGCGGTCACCCATTACGAAATTTTAGAGGACTGCGGTGCGTTTTCCTTTGCGAGACTGCGGCTGGAAACGGGCAGAACCCACCAGATCCGTGTCCATATGGCCTACATCGGACACCCCGTGGCAGGGGATCCCGTCTACGGTCCGAAAAACGGCGTGACGGAACTGCACGGACAGTGCCTGCATGCAGGACTGATCGGATTTTTGCATCCGACGGACGGGCGCTACATCGAGATCAGCGCCGAACTGCCGCCTTACTTTGAGACCTTTCTCGCAAAGATACGCAAAATATATGGGAGAGATGCAACATGACGAAGGACAACAAGATCATTACGGCGATTATC
The DNA here is from genome assembly GCA_029012165.1 of Oscillospiraceae bacterium. Taxonomy (GTDB): domain Bacteria; phylum Bacillota; class Clostridia; order Oscillospirales; family Acutalibacteraceae; genus UBA1425. The sequence continues at coordinate 13,164 of JAQXLO010000075.1, forward strand.
GCAGTGATCGCATCGGCGGCGGTGTGCCTGCTGCTCTTTTTCGGCGTGCACTACCTGTTCGGCAATCCGGCCAAGGTCGTGTTTGCTCCCGACATGAAAACATTCACCGTCGTCGGCGGCGCCGACTACACCACGGGAGAGATCGCCGATTATCTGCGCAGCATGAAGTCGGAAAAGGCGTCATACAAGCGCATCACGGACAAGCTCTACTGCGCCGAGGCGGAGAACGTGTACGAAAACCTGAACACGCTCATGCAGTCTCTGGGCTACAAGTACATCGGCTGTGACGGCACGCTGATCAATATGCGCTGCTTCTACAGGGACGGCAAGGCGCTGTGGGTGCGTGTGGAGTACGACCTCAACGCCGTCTGGTGCCTGTGGAATTTCAGCGACGAGTTCGAGTATGACCTGGCCAAGGCCGGGTATAAAACAATGGACTATTAATGGACAATTAAGGCTATTCAATAAACCAATGGAGGTGGCTGTATTGAACGCAGCAGAAAAAAAGGAATTGCAAATCACCGCCTGTAAGGTACGCATGGGCATCGTGGAAAGCGTATTTCAGGCAAAGTCCGGGCATCCGGGCGGGTCACTGTCCTCGGCGGACGTGATGACCTATCTTTACTTTAAAGTCATGCGTGTGGATGCGCAGAACCCCGATTGGGAGGGTCGTGATCGTTTTGTGCTGTCCAAGGGTCATGTTTCCCCCTGCCTGTACTCGGTGCTGGCGCAGAAGGGATTCTTCCCCGTGGAGGAGCTGAAAACCTTCCGCAAGGTCGAATCCAGACTGCAGGGGCATCCCAGTATGCACTGCACGCCCGGCGTGGACATGAGCTCCGGCTCCCTGGGACAGGGCATTTCCACGGCGGTGGGCATGGCGCTGGGTGCCAAGCTGCGCAAAGACGGCGTGCGTGTATACACGCTGCTGGGTGACGGTGAGATCGAGGAAGGACAGGTCTGGGAAGCGGCCATGTACGCCGCCGCCAAAAAGCTGGACAACCTGGTCGCCATCGTGGACAACAACAACCTCCAGATCGACGGCACCGTCGAAGAGGTCAACTCCCCCTATCCCATCGGGGAAAAGTTTGCCGCTTTCGGCTGGAACGTGATCGAGATCGACGCCCATGATTTTGAGCAGATCGAAGCTGCCTTTGAAAAAGCGTCCACGGCGAACGGCAAGCCCACCGTGATCGTGGCCAAGAGCGTCAAGGGCAAGGGTGTCTCCTTCATGGAGAACCAGGTCTCCTGGCACGGCAGCGCACCCAATGCCGAGCAGTATGCTGCGGCAATGGCAGAACTCAACGCCGCACTGGCAGAATTGGAGGGCTAATCATGGCAGATATTGTAAAAATCGCAACCCGTGACAGTTACGGAAAAGCGCTTGTGGAAATGGGCGCTGTGAACGATAAATTGATCGTTCTGGATGCCGACCTTGCCGCCGCCACCAAAACGGCAGGCTTCAAAAAGGCGTATCCCGACCGCTTCTTCGATACCGGTATTGCCGAGAGCAACATGATGTGCGTTGCGGCAGGTCTGTCCACCATGGGCTACACCGTGTTCGCCAGCACCTTTGCCATGTTTGCCGCAGGACGTGCCTTTGAGCAGGTGCGCAACACCATCGGCTACCCCCACCTGAACGTTAAGATCGGCGCCACCCATGCGGGCATCTCCGTCGGCGAGGACGGCGCAAGCCACCAGTGCTGTGAGGACATCGCCCTGATGCGCACCATCCCCGGTATGACCATCATCAATCCCGCCGACGACGTGGAAGCCCGTCAGGCCGTGTACGCCGCCGCCGCTATGGAAGGTCCCGTATATATGCGCTTCGGCAGATTGGCTGTCCCCGTGATCTTCGACGACAGCTACAAGTTCGAGATCGGCAAGGGCGTACAGCTGGTGGACGGCAAGGACGTCACCATCATCGCCACCGGTCTCATGGTCGCACAGGCGCTGCAGGCCGCAGAGCTTCTCAAGGCAGAGGGCATCTCCGCCGCCGTGGTCAACATGGCGACCATCAAGCCCATCGACCGGGACATCATCATCCGTGCCGCCAAGGAGACCGGCTGTATCGTTACCGCAGAGGAGCACAACATCATCGGCGGTCTGGGCGGCGCAGTGGCAGAGGTCGTCAGCGAGAGCGTGCCCGTGCCGGTTCTGCGTCTGGGCGTGGAGGACACCTTCGGTCGTTCCGGCCCCGCAGCGGAACTGCTGCACGTATTCGGTCTGGACGCCGCACACATTGCCGAAAAGGCAAAGGCGGCTGTTGCACTGAAGAAATAAGCTGCAACATCGGTGGGGTTGTCGCATTTCGCGTAGAACAAAAAGAAAAGAAAAACAGATCCTTTCCTCGAACAAAATATTATGGAAAAGTTTCTGCTCATTTTTTAATAGAGAAATTACACAAGGAATTGTAGTTGTTTCTTTTTTCGCCGTTTTTTCGCCCTCGACGTATCCGTATACGCCTATCGGGCGAAGAAAACGGCGTCTTCATCGAAATGCGACAGCCCCTTTTGCCGATTTTATACGGGCATTGCCGCACCCTTTGCGGCGGCATGATCCGAAAACATTTTCTGGAGAAGAGCATGGCTGAGAGTAAGAGCGACATCCTGTTTGGCAAGTCCGTGTTCGGCGGCTTTGACCGAAAGGACGTCATAGAGTATATTGACACCCTGCAGCGCCGGTCGCAGGCAAAACTGCGTGCGGAGCTGGAGAGTGCGGAAAATCGGATCGCACAGCTGACGGCGGCGCTGGAGACGGCGAATGCGGAAAACGCACGCTTGCAGGAGGAAGTTTTGCAGCTGCAGGCGGAGCTGAAAGTGACGCAGACGGAGAATGCGCTGTTCCGTGAAAACGGATCATCCCCGAAATCCATCGGGGATGTGGATGCCATGGTGCATCGGAATCTGGGCTGATTTTCGGAATTTGAGGATAATTTTAATGGCAGAGCATAGAATTAAAGTTGAGGAAATCCGGGCAAAAGCGCCCGATTTGCACGCCGGCGACCGTGTGTATCTTTCGGGAACGGTCTACACCGCCCGGGATGCGGCGCATAAACGTCTGACCGCCCTGCTCGACGAGGGCGAGGAACTGCCCCTGCCGCTGGAGGGCGCCTGCATCTACTATGCCGGACCCACGCCTGCGGAGCCGGGCGCAGTGATCGGCAGCTGCGGTCCCACCACATCCGGCAGGATGGATCGCTTTGCCCCGAGGCTTCTGGATCTCGGACTGGCGGCGATGATCGGCAAGGGACAGCGCAGTGCGCAGGTGGTGGACGCCATTGTCCGCAACAAGGCGGTGTACCTGTGTGCCGTGGGCGGCGCAGGCGCATTGGCGGCGCAGTGCATCCGTACCTGCGAGGAGATCGCCTTTCACGACCTCGGCTGTGAGAGCATCAAGCGGCTCACGGTGCAGGACTTTCCGCTGATCGTGGCCATCGACGCCGCCGGGAATAATCTGTTCGAGAGGTAAACGTATGCCCCTGTCGGAATTTCTGACGCAAGTTTTGCAGAACCCCGCCCTGCTGATCACATCCCTGCTGACGCTGGGGGTGATCTTTGTCAACGGCTGGACGGACGCACCCAACGCCATCGCCACTTGCGTGTCCACACGGTGTATGCCGGTGCGTGCGGCGGTGCTGATGGCGGCGGTGTTCAACCTGCTGGGCGTTTTGATTATGACCTCCGTCAGTGCCGAGGTGGCGCAGACGATCTACAACATCGCCGACTTCGGCGGGGATTCGCACCGGGCGCTGATCGCCCTGTGCGCCGCCATGACGGCCATCGTGCTGTGGGCAACGGCGGCGTGGTATTTCGGCATTCCCACCAGCGAGAGCCATGCGCTGATCGCCGGCGTTTCCGGTGCGGCCATCGCCCTGAACGGCGGCTTCGGCGGCATCAACGGTTCGGAGTGGATCAAGGTCATTTACGGTTTGGGACTGTCCACCGTGCTGGGCTTTGTGTCCGGCTTCGTGATCGTCAAAACGGTTGCCCTGCTGTTTCGCAATGTTCGCAGGAGCAGGACGCAGGGCTTTTTCCGCGGGGCGCAGATCTTCGGCGGCGCCGCCATGGCGTTTATGCACGGTGCGCAGGACGGGCAGAAATTTATCGGCATCTTCCTTTTGGGAATCTCCCTGACGGGTGTCGGAACGGAAAGCTTTTCCGTCCCGCTGTGGCTGATGCTTTTGTGTGCCGCAGTTATGGGTGTGGGCACCTCCGTCGGCGGGTATAAGATCATCAAGTCCGTGGGCATGGATATGGTAAAGTTGGAAAAGTACGAGGGCTTTTCCGCCGATCTGGCAGGGGCGTTTTGCCTGCTGCTGTCCACCGTGACGGGGCTTCCCGTCAGCACGACCCATACCAAGACCACCGCCATCATGGGCGTGGGTGCGGCAAAGCGCATTCGGGGGGTCAACTGGAGCGTGGTCAAGGATATGATGCTCGCATGGGTGCTGACGTTCCCGGGGTGCGGGCTGGTCGGATATCTGGTTGCACGGCTGTTTATCTATATTTTTTAACGCATTCTTCACGGAAAATTGTGGGATTTGTGCCGATCACCGGGGAAGCCCCGGCGAGGGTTCCCCACGCCAAAACAGTCCACCGGACTGTTTTGGCTCCCCTCCTGCGCTTTTGGTGTTGTTAGGATTTCGCCGACTGCGGTCGGCGACCAAAGGCGCCGCCTTTGGAATCTGCAAGCCTTTAAAAAGGCGTGAGCGAAACTTTTCATCCCCAAACTTTCCGTGATGAAGCAATAAAGAGCAGGACAGCCGCACCGTCCTGCTCTTTTTGCTTTGACTGTGTAAACGCTTTTCACGAAAAATGGATACGCTTCCCTGATGCTTGAATTTCCCGCCTTTGGAATTCGCAAGCCCTTTAGCATGGCTTGAACGCAACTTGGAGTCCCACAAAAAACGTGACGCAGCTTAATTTATGCGACTTTTTCCTGTTCGCTGCCGAGAAAGGCCATGACAAGACCTGCGCCGCAGAGTACCGGAACCGTAAGAACACCAATCAGTAACATCATTTGTATAACCCCTCTTTGCTTCAAATTTGTTTTGGTTTATGTTTCTATTATAACGAAACAAATATTAAGAAACAATCGGGGAAATCCTTAAATAATCCTTAAGACTGCACTGCGAATTGTGCGTTGCTGCCTGCATGTCACCATACTCCGCAGCAGCAAATCCCCTGCGTCCAGCGATCGCTGTACACAGGGGAGCTTTCCTATATCGTTGGTTTATTTGCCGACTTGCATCTGCGCTTCGGCAGCACGGGCAACGGCATCTGCGTCCCCACTGCCGACCTCCTTGGAGACGGCGGCACGGCGTGCCAAAAGTTCGGCGTACATTCTGTCCCGTTTTTCGCCGTTCAGGTCGTAGAACAGAATGGGGATAATGCCCAGAGACGACGTGACGACCGGCACGATGGTAAACATGGCGAACAGACCGAACTTAGTTTCGTCGGACTGTGCGGTGCCGCGGACGTAGGCGGTCAAATCGTAGCCGATGAACTTCTTGATCTGGGTGGAGATCAGGGAGCTGGCAAGGGCGGTCAGCTTTTTGGCAAGACCCTTTGCCACGGAGGTCATCGCCTCACTGCGGTAGCCGTTTTTCCATTCGCAGTAGTCCATGCACTCGTTGTACATTTCGGAGGGAATAACCTTGCGCACGCCGTAGAAGAACATGAAGATCGTCTCCCACAGACACAGCGCAATGCCCATGGGCAGCCAGCGCTTGTACAGACCGTTTTTCTTGCCGCCGATACAGCCCACCAGGAACACGGGAATCTTGAGGATGCTGCCGATGTAGGTGGCGATGATGTACAAAAGACGACTGGAGAAATGGCGGCGAAGCCAAGGTACCATCATGTAGCTGAAGGGATGGACGATGGCACCGGGAATGCCAACAAAGAACTTCAGCGAGGCGAAGTTGAGCACGTCGATGAGGTAGTCGTTTTCACTGCCGCTGACCGTGAATCCGTTGAGCATCTCGGACAGGGTGATGAGCAGCACGGGCTTGTTGTTGAGAATGGACTTGATGCCCTGCATAATGCTGGGTTTTTCAATGGACTGCATGACCCGTTCCTTGCACACATAGAAGAACCAGAAGGCACCGATACCGGCGATCACAACGGTAAAGCAGCCGAAGCTCATATAAAGCCCACGCATATCAATCTTGAGGATCTTGTTGTTGATCAGATCCTGCAAAACGGTAAAGATCTGCTCGGGCAGCTTTTCGCCCAAAAAGCCGGAGAAGAAATTGGCGGCGGTGATCAGCCGTGTTCGATCCACAGGATGCGGCGTGATGGTCGCCTGAATGCCGGTCTGGGCGATGCCCTGGAAGGTGCCCACGCCCTCTCGGATGATCGCCAGCGCCAGATAGACAGCGAACTTGGCCACGGAGGACGGCCCTGCGTTGGGGAACAGCAGCGGCAGCAGCCAATAGATGACGGATAAAATCGTGCCGGGGATCGCAAGGATCATCAGGTACGGCTTAAATTTGCCCCAGCGGGTGCGGGTTTTGTCCACGATGGCGCCGATGAAAATATCGTTAACGATATCCCACACGCCGTTGATGGCAGATGCCAGCGTCTGCAAGTCCAGACTGACCTGCAAAATACTGGTGACAAAACGGGTAGAGTAGTTGTTGATGTTGAAGCTTTGAGACATATCATAGACAACATACGCCACCGTTTCCTTGGTGCCGACATAGCGCCGGTTCTGGTGGGTGTAGCCCTGCTGCTCCTGCTCAAGCTTTTCGTTTGCGGCGTCCACTGCGGCATGATCCTTGTTGGACATCAATCCACCTCCGATTCAGAATATATTCAGTATAGCATGAATACGTCGTTCTCGCACGTTGTTTTTAGAAACTGACCTCGGCGGTGATGGCATAGTGGTCGGAGGGATGCTGTCCGTCGATCTTGCCGCGCACAATGCGGTAGGACTGCACCTGAACGGCGTCCTTTTTGACGAAGATGAAATCAATGGGGCTGTTGCCTGCCGTGGCTTCCGGCTCGAAGCCGTGGTATGTATTGCCGCTGTCGCTGTCTGCGGCGACAAATTTGGCGTCCGCCATAAAGCCGTCGGTCATGATCTTGTAGCAGGTACTGCCCTCGTCCGTGTTGAAGTCACCGGTGCAGAACACGGGAATATCCCCGAAAGAGCGCAGCTTCTCCACCACCAGCCGGATGCCTTCGTCCCGTGCCTGCTCGCTGACATGATCCAGATGGGTGTTGACGGCGGCAAAAACGGTGCCGTCTGTCTTGTCTTTCAAAAGGGCATGGGAACACACCCGCATACACGCCGCATTCCAGCCCTTCGACGGAACATCGGGCGTTTCCGACAGCCAGAAGGTGCCGCTGTCCAGCAGGTCAAAGCGATCCTTGCGGTAGAACACGGGGGAGTATTCCCCTTCCTCCTTGCCGTCCTCTCTGCCCACGCCGACAAAGGCGTATTCGGGCATCCCGGCGCACAAATAATCCATCCATTCCTTGTGGCTTTCCTGGGTGCCGAGGATGTCGGGCATCTGCTCACGAATGCGCTGCAAAACGAGGGGCAGCCGCAGCTCCAGATCGTGTCCCTCTTTCCCGTAGCAAAGAACATTGTAGCTCATAATTTTCATTTTTGACGTCTCCTATCTGTTTTCAAAAATATGTTTTCGCAGGTAAAAAAATGTAAAAATAACTTATCCACAGGCAGAAAATGTATATAAATTAAGGGTTGTCCGGGATGTTATGCACATTTTCCACCGAGTTATCCACAGGATATGTGTGAATTTGGCAGTCGCACCGCCGGCGTATAAACCGCAAAAACTGCGGCTAAACTATCGGTGAAGATTGATCGGAAGAGAGGAACAAACCCATGATCAAGGGAGTCAACCGACAGGTGGTGGAGATCACACAGACGGACTGCGAATACTTTGAACGCATCCTTTTTCTGGTAAAGCCGGAGTTCGCAACGGTCAGCGAGGGAAAGTTGCGGGAAAGAGCGAGCATGATGAGCTGCGCAGGAAAGCCGCCTGCCACACGCATCAACCGCCGCTGGCAGCGCATCGCCGCAATGGTCGGTTCCGCACTGGCCGGTGCGCTGATCTGCGGGATCCTGATGCAGTTTATCCCCTGAAGCCCGAACGCTGTTCACAGATTGGCTGTGTCGCAGACGCTTTGCATACAGCACTTGTCACACTGGGGACGGCGGGCGATACATACGGCTCTGCCGTGCAGGACGCACCGATGGCAGAAATCGTTGCTTTCCTCGGGGGGAAGCAGTTCCCGAAGCGCCAGCTCGACCTTGTACGGATCCTTGGTGGATACCAGCCCCAGCAGATTGGTGATGCGAATCAGGTGCGTGTCTGCCACCACGGCCGACGGCATATGGTACACGTCGCCGCAGATGAGGTTGGCGGTCTTTCGCCCGACCCCCGGCAAAGAGGTCAGCGCCTCGATGGTGTCGGGCACCCTGCCGTCGAACTCGGCAATGATTTTTTGCGCCATGCCCACCAGATCCCGTGCCTTGCCGCGGTAGAAGCCGCAGGAATGGATCAGTGTTTCCACTTCGTCGATGGGCGCCTGCGCCATTGTTTCCGCCGTGCCGAATTTGGCAAACAGCGCCGGCGTGACGAGGTTGACCCGTGCGTCGGTGCACTGGGCGGACAGACGGGTCGCCACCAAAAGCTGAAACGGATCCTGCGCCTGCAGGGAGCAAATGGCGTCGGGGTATTCCTTTTTCAGCGCCTGCACGGCAAAGTATGCCTTTTCTTTTTTATCCATTGTGTTCACCTGTTTCGATCAAGGAATACAGTTCCTCAAAATAGTGCGAAAAATCCGGCGCCGGCACACGACCGGCAAGCATTGCTTATGTGATCTCGGCAATGATTTGGCTGAGATATTGCGGATCAGCCTGTGCATCCTCTACGGGCAGACCGCACGCTTCAAACACCATTTTGTTTTTAATTGGCATTTTTCTCTGCGCACCCATTTTCTGCCATTCATACTCCACGTCGATGTGTCCGATGTCCAGCGCCTGATACCCCTTTTGATGCAGATCACGGGCAAGCGCCGTGGCACACGGACCCAGCGCCAGCAAAAACAGTACATCCTTGTCCATGGTGCAGGCGGTTTGCAGCAGGTCGTCATAGCGGGAAAAGGCTTCCCGGGCAGGACCGAGAATGCGCCGCACGGATTTGGCGTTGGCAAACAGGTCGTTGCCCACGCCCATACGGCTCTTTTCCCCCTCGATGAACACGATGTCCCTGCCGTCCCAAATCCGCTTGAACATCTCAAATACGGCGGCGCTTTGGGCGTGATCCTTCAGGGCGATGTACTGGCGGGTGATGGAGGCGTTGTAGTACTGCTTGCCCTTGCGCAGATATTTGTACCAAATCCGCCGGAACCGGGCAAGGTGCTTCGTCCAATAGCGACTATCATTTTCCGTGTAGCGGCTTCGGTCTCCAAAGATGTCCGCAAGGCAGATTAACAGTCCCTCCTCATCGCTCGAGAGCGTCTGGCGCAGCTTGCGCACGGCGAGAGGCGTGGCTTTTTGAAAGGATATGTCTTTACCCGCAACCAGCTTGATCTCCCCGTCACCGAACCGGGCGATGGAACAACGGGTGTCGATGATGGTCTGGATGGTTTCCTCCACACCGGCAACCTTAGGGGGTTTGGTCAGGCTGCGATAGAAAAAATCAAAAAAACGCCACCAGGCATCCGCAAGCCTTTTGCGAAGATCGTACAAAAAATTCCACAGAATGAGGAGTATTTTTTTCACTGTGTCCGCCCCCTTTCTGCTTACTTTACCATACTTCGGTCCAAAATTCAACCGTTCGCCCCATGCGGCACAAAACATTTTTGAAAAATCAAGACTTTTGGGCTAATTTTCCAAAATAATGCTATTGACAAAAAAGTTCGGCTCTGATATTATAATGATGATTATTTGTGTAATTATCTTTCGAGAGGTGTAATTATGAAAAAGATCGTAACCTTCATCCTTGCTTTAGCGATCGTATTCTGCGGCGTTGCCGCTGTCAACGTGTCCGTGGCCGCCAAGGACAGCCCCAGCGCACCCACGATCACCAGACCCACCGGCGAAACCGATCCCACTACGGTTCCGTCTTCCCCCCATGTAACGGGAACCAATCCGACCGGCACTTCGCCCTCCGGCAGCACCCCCGGCGGCAGTACCCCCGGCGGCAGCACGACCGGTCCCGACGGCAGCAAACCCACGTCGCCCTCTGTCACCGCTGCGACGACCAAGCCGATCACCACGCCGGACGGCTCCACCGTCACCGGCACCGTAAAGCCTGACGACAAGCCCACTGCACCCGAAACCGGTGACACCAGCGCAGAGGTTTTCGTGTTCGCAGGCGCCGCATTGGCTTGCACGGCTGCGGCGATCCTTCTGCGGAAAAACAAGGCAGACGAACAGTAACCGTTGCATACAGCATCCTGATGCGCACGAACCTGCAGCCGCATTTTATATGCCGAGGCAGGTTCTTTTTTTCTCTGAAGGAGGGGTTTCATGCGCTCTGAAAAAAAAGGCGGCTTCCAAAAGCGCTGGCTGTGGATTTTGCTTCTTCTGCTGCTTTTAAGCGGCGCTGTCTTTTTCGGTGTGCGGCTGTACCGTGACTATCTGGCACGCCGGGAGTATACGCACATCTCCGAGGACTACACGGTGGAGACCACCGCCGATGACCGTGTGGAAAATCCCATTGATTTCGCCGCACTGCAAACACGCAATTCGGAAATTTACGCCTGGCTGATCGTGCCGAACACAGACATTGAGCTGCCGATCCTCCAAAGCAGGGCGGACGACCTGTACTATCTGAACAGGGACATCGACGGCAAATATTCCCGCTTAGGCTCCCTGTTCACCCAGTCCAAAAACAGTCTCGACTTTTACGACCCGGTCACGGTGATCTACGGGCACAACTACTACTCCGGCGGGATGTTCACCAATCTGCACTATTTTGAGGATGAAACCTTTTTTAAAGAAAACGAATACTTCTATATCTACACGCCGGATCGCAAGCTGACCTATTCCATCGTTTCGGCGTACAAGTACGATGACCGCCATATTTTAAATTCCTTTGATTTCAGCAACCCTGATGTTATACGGGAATATTTTGACTATGTTCTCGATCCGCTTTCCATGCTGCGCAATGTTCGTGAAGGTGCACGGCTGGAGATTACGGACAAGCTGGTCGTTCTGAGTACCTGCCTGACGGGCGGCTACAAGGGACGGTATCTTGTAAATGGAGTATTGATAAACGATGAGCCAACCAAATGAATACGAACACACCCATAGCGGGGAACATTCCCACAGCGAACACCACAGCAGTGGGCACAGCAGTTCTCACCGTTCCTCGGGGGAACACAGCAGCTCCCATCGCTCCTCGGGAGAGCACAGCAGTTCCCATCATTCTTCGGGGGAACACAGCAGTTCCCACCGTTCCCGCCACACCGCTTCGGAGGAAAAGCGGGACGCCCTGATCCGCAAGTATCAGGTGATTGAGCAGGGGGACCCGACAGAAAAGCCGACGCACCGTCACCACTATCACCGCCACCGCAGCAGGAGAAGCCGGTGGAAGCGTGTGCTGATCGCTGCGGCGTGTATTCCCCTTGCCCTGATCGTCGTTGCCGCTTCCGCTTTTGCGGTTTTGCATACGCTCGGCCGCAGACAGATCCAAAACGAGGGCACCGGCGTGCAGACCAACCCCTATGCCGTCACCTATGACGAGGGCAAGACGGTCGTCTATAACGACATCACCTATGCCCTCAACGAGAATATCGTAACCGTGGCTGCCATGGGCGTGGATCGTGAAAGCTTCGGTCTGCAGAACGACAAGATTGGTACGGCCGGTCAGGCGGATATGATCCTGATCGTGGCGATGGATCTGAAAAGCGGTAATCTTACCGGCATTTTGATTCCCCGTGACGCCATGGTGGACGTGGATCAGTACACCGTGGACGGCGCCTATGTGGGCGTGGATCGGATGCAGGTCTGCTTGTCCTATGCCTACGGCGACGGCAGGGAGACCAGCTGTCAGAATGTTTTGACCAGTGTCCAGCGTATACTGTACGGGATCCCCGTGCATCTGTACGGCGTGATGGATCTGGACGGCATCCATGCCCTGAACGACGCCATCGGCGGTGTGACCGTGACTGCGCTGGAAACCTTTGATGAGTTCGTGGAAGGGGAGCCGGTCACCTTGCTGGGCGCACAGGCGGAAAGCTATGTCCGCAGCCGTAACACCGCCGAGCTGAACTCCGACGCCTTGCGCCGGGAACGTCAGATCCAGTATTTGCAGGCGTTTGTGAAAAAGGGCATCCGTGCCGCCATTGACGATATCGGCATCGTCAGCCGGCTTTACAATGCCGCCACGGAGTACGGCTTCACCAACGTCAGCCTGTCCAAAGCCACCTATCTTGCCACCACACTGCTCACCAAGGGCGTGTCCTTTGACAACTTCCTTTCCTTGCAGGGCGAATTGCAGGATGCGGATCCGTACCCGGAATACATTCTGGATGAACAGGCGGTTTTCGAGACGGTACTGCAAGTTTTTTATACGCCTGTCGGGTAAAACGGACGGCGGAATTCGGAGGACTGCAAATGCAATCGGATTTTATGTTTTTTCTCAACAGCGTGCTTTTCGGCGTGGGACTTGCCATGGACGCCTTTTCCGTTTCCATGGCCAACGGACTGAACGAGCCGCAGATGAAAAAGAGCCGTATGTGTCTGATCGCAGGGGTGTTCTGCGGGTTTCAGATCCTGATGCCCCTGGTCGGCTGGATCTGCGTGCATACGGTGGCGAATGTGTTTGCCTCCTTCCAGAAGTTTATTCCGTGGATCGCGCTGGCGCTGCTGCTGTATATCGGCGGAAAAATGCTCCTGGAGGGACTGCGAAAAAAGCAGGAGAACGGGGAAAAGGCGGCGGTCGGCTTCGGCGCACTGCTGGTGCAGGGCGTGGCAACCTCCATTGACGCCCTGTCTGTGGGCTTCACGATCAGCGAGTATACATGGCAGGCGGCGCTGATCGAGGCGCTGATTATCGGTGCGGTGACATTCGTCCTCTGCCTTGCGGGGCTTTGGATCGGCAGGCGCTTCGGCACCAAGCTGGCGGGAAAAGCGTCCATCCTCGGCGGCGTGATTTTGATCGCCATCGGTTTGGAAATATGCATTACCGGCCTTTTGAAGTGACCTTAAGGAATTTTTAAGGATTTCCCCGATTGTTTCTTAATATTTGTTTCGTTATAATAAAGACATAAACCAAAACAAATTTGAAACGAAGAGGGGTTATACAAATGACATTACTGATTGGTGTACTTGCGGTTCCGGCACTCTGCGGCGCAGGCCTTGTTATGGCCTTTCTCGGCAGTGAACAGGAAAAAATTGCATAAGTTTACACACTAAAGTAAAAGAGCAGGACGGCGCAGGCTGTCCTGCTCTTTTTGGAAAGCGCTCCCGTGCAAATTCTCTGACAAAGGGCGAAGCCCGCCGACAGTTGCGGATCTGTCGGCAGGCTTCTGCATGCAGTTTATGGAGAGAAAGAAAGACGATGGCAATATTAAGGCAACACCGCACGATCAGGGTGTGCGAATTGCTTTAAACAGCGTGGACAAGCTGGTAGCGGATGCCTTGATCGTTTAAAAGGTCAAGCCATGCACCCAGACCGAAATTGTTTTCGCACGCCAGCTGCAAAAGCTTTGCGGCATAGGAGACGGACAGATCCGGGCAGACACAGGATTCCGCCTTGGTGCCGAGGGAGGATTCTTCCCGAACGTACAGAGCGACGCCGCGTGGCAAGGGGTCAGCGTAGTAGGAGAGCGTGCTTGCTTTTTGCAAGCCTTCGATCTCGGAAAACTGACGCCTGAATAGGGCATACGCCTCGCACTTCATAGTAAGGATCCTTTCTGTGTCCGTATTGACAAAGGGGGCGGGGCATTGTATAATATATGATATTATTTTGCAATGCCGCACTGTAATAGAAAGAGAATGGACACAAATCTCTTGTAAAATTTTATTACAGACGCAGTATACAGCAAAATCGGCACGTTGTCAGGTGCCGAAAGAGCACTTTTTTTCAAGGAATTTGGTGTAAATTTTTGCGTCTGCCGATTCGGGAAAAAGGGACAAAACCACAAATAGTTTGCCATGTTTTATACAATATGTGTGAAATAAGTACACGGAACAGCAGAAAGGGAGGAACAGTCATGAGCTTATCCGACGGAAAAGACGATCGTCTGCAGCGCTTTGCCAAAATTTGGTGGAAATCCCGCACCGACGCCAAAAAGTCGCAGGAGTACATGGCGTTAAATTTGGGTGTGTCCAAACGAACCGTGCAAAACTGGGAGCGGGGTACGTCCTCGCCGGATTTCTTCCAAAGTGCCGAGTGGTTTCGCCTGTTGGGACAGAACCCGATCCACTACTATCTGGAATTTTTGTATCCGAGCCTGTTCGAGAATTTGTCCCCAGCGCAGGATGATGCAGCGATTTCGGAAAAGGTACTGTTTTTAGTCGAGAATATGACGCCGGTAGAAAAGCGGCAGCTTTTGTATCTGATGGCCGGAAACCACGGCAGCTCATGGTATTCCCTGCTGCAAATGTTCACCGCCCATTGCCACACCTCCATGAAGTCCCGTGTGGCGGCGGCAAGGGTCATTGCGGAAAATTACGAGATGGAGGCAAAGTCCGGGGACTTGGTGTGCCCCGAAAATGTACAGCCGGACATGGATGTGCTGAACTTTGCCATTTCTCAGGGCAAGCAGGCGGCGCAGGATCGCAAAATGGGCTACACGACGCAAAAATAAAGGACAGCAACAGCGGCAAGAAGGCTATTCCACCACGATGGCAAGCACGGTGGAATCGTCTTCTTTATTTTTCTGCAAATTTTTGCGGGAGCTGCGCAGGATGGATTCCGCCAGCGTCTGCGCACTGCCGCCGTCAAAGCGTTTCAGGGCGTCCACGATGGGGTCGTCCCGCAAAGCACAGGTGCCATCGGAGACCATGACGATGACGTCGCCCTTGCGCAGGGTGCGTTTTTCGTGTTCAAAACGGGCGCCCGGCAGGATGCCGATGGGCATACAGGGGGTTTCCACGCAGTCCATTTTTTTGCCCCGCAGCAGATAGGATGCCGCCGCACCGGCTTTATAAAAGTGGGTTTCGCCGTTGTACAGATCGACGCAGACCACGTCCAGTGTGGAGACGGATTCCGTATCCTCCCGCATCAGCAAAGCGGAATTGACGGTGCGCAGGGCGCACGCAAAGCTTAAGTCCGCCCGCAGCAGGGAGGCGAAAATTTCCGCCGTAGCCTGTGCGTCCGCTGCGGCAGAGGCGCCGGTGCCCATGCCGTCACACAGGATAAAATACTGCTTGCCGTCCCGGGCAAAGGTGAGGAAAAAGTCGCCGCAGGTGTGACCGTCGGCGGCGTGCTGTGCGGTGCCGGTGCGCAGGCGAAGCTGTTCGACCTGGGCAAAGCTCCAGCGAAATTCCTCACCTGCGGCGGATATGGTCGGCAGGGCGAAGCTGCAGCCGCAGGCACGTCCCAATTCGGCGCTCAGAGCGGATTTGTTGATGTCGGCAGCCATGGCTTCGGTGGTCACATACAGGGTGTACCGTCCGTTTTGGGAGAAGCAGGCGGCGTTGTGTACCTTCACGCCGAAACTGCGGAACACCTGTGCCGCTGCGGCGCTCTCCCGCTGCAAAAGCTGGCGTGTGTCCGCAAAGCGGGCGGCGGCATCCGTCAGCAGGTCGGAGGCGGCGGTGAAGGGGTCGGTGCCTGTCCGCTCAGCGCAGCGGCCATAGGGAGACTGGGCGTTTTCCTCATACGCCTGAATACACGAGGCGCAGAGCATATTGCGGCGGGTGCATTTTTCCGCAAGGTTCCCCGGCAGTTCCTCGGGGGAAAGATACTGCTTGCTGTGCAGCAGAGAGAAGCACTCCGCCATAGCGGTGCGGGTCTCCCGCTCCTGTGTGTCCCAGCAGGACTTGCGGTTGGCGCAGTCCATGCAGGAAAGCTCCTGTACACGCCGTGTCATGAAGGCGGTGCCGGGCACTTTGCCCTGCCGCAGCTGCTGTTCGGTCAGGTAGGGCGTGATCTCCGAGAGTGCCCGGGCGGCCGTTTGCAGCTGATTGCTGACCCGGACGAGATTTTTATCCGTCGGCGCAGAAGCGGCGCTGAACAGCTTGCGCAGGCGCAGAAGTGCTTTTTGGGGCACAAGGCAAAAGACGGCGCCGGCAAAAGCGGTCTCCGCAAAAACGGCGACGGCGTCGGTGTCCTGTGTCAGCACAGGGTAGAGACCGGCGATGCACGTCAGCACCAGCGGCAGCAGCCAGCGCTTCCTGCGTGCGAACAAACCTCCCAGCAGTCCCCCCAGCGCATAACAGCAGGCCAGTCCCGGTGTTTTGCAGGCGATCTCCAGTGCGGTGCCGCACAAAATGCCTGCCGCACCGCCGCCGGTTTCGGCGAACAGCTCCGCCGACAGAAGAATCAGCCAAACGGCGAGGATGCGGGAGGGCACGAAGATGAAAATGTGCACCGAGGAGAAGGAGAGCAGCAGGGCACAGATGCCCGCCATCAGGGACAGCGCCTCGGCACTGTCCAGTGCGGCAGGGCGGTGCAGAACCTTCCACAGCGCCAGCGCACGGACATAGAAGTATGCCACGCCGCCGGCCAGCAGACCATCGCACAGGAACATCAGCACACTGCCCGGATAAAAGCCGTTGGCCAAGGTGATGGTGACGCCGCTGGCGGCACAGCACAGGAACGACACTGCCATGGCAGATAGAGGCGTTTCCTGCGTCTGGGTGATGGAGCGCAGGGAGAAGCTGATCATGCCGCAGGCGAGCACCGCCGCCGCCCCCATCAGTCCCGTCAGCGGATCCTCTGAAAATAACAGGGATCCGGCGATGGAGCCTGCGCACGCCGTCAGCAGACAGCTTTTCGGTGCCGCCGCCGTAAAAGCCACCGCCAAGGAGGGCAGTCCCTCAAAGAGTCTTGTCCGTGCCAGAAGCAGACCCGTCAGCAGTGTGAGCACCTGCTTTGCCGCAAACCGCAGACCATAGGGGATCCTTTCCCGAATATGCGCTGCTTTTTCCAAAACAAACACCCTCTCCGAAATTGGGATTTTTTGCCATTATATCACTTGGAATTGGGAATTTCTGTCAAAACAGACGTGTCAAAGACAGGAAAAATAAAAATATTTTCGGGTTTTTTAATTTTTTTCTGTCATTTTTTGCGCAAGTGTGATACAATAAACTGTAATTTTGTGTCTACAGCGGAAGGGAAAGAATGACATGGATGAAGCAAACACCGCCAAAACAGATCTCATCATCGGCAGAAATGCGGTGCTGGAAGCTTTGCAGAGCGGACGTGCCATCGACAGCGTGATGGTGGCACGGGGAGAGCGCACCGGCTCCATCGGCAAGATCATTCGCCTGTGCCGGGACAAGGGAATCGTGGTCAAGGAAGTGGACGAGAAAAAGCTTTCCTATTCCTGCGGACACGCCAACCATCAGGGTGTGGCGGCCTTGGCGGCGGCACACGACTATGCCGAGGTCGAGGACATTTTCGCCCTGGCACAGTCCCGCAGTGAACCGCCATTCATAATCGTATGCGACGAGCTGGAGGATCCCCATAATCTGGGCGCCATCCTGCGCAGTGCCGAAGCGGCAGGCGCCCATGGGGTCATCATCCCCAAGCGCCGCTCCGCCTCGTTGAGCTTTGCGGTGGCAAAGGCGTCCGCCGGCGCCATTGAGTATGTGCCCGTGGCACGGGTCGCCAACATTCCCGCTTTGCTGGAGGATCTGAAAAAACGGGGCGTTTGGATCTATGCCGCAGACATGGGCGGCACACTCTGGTGCGACACGGACTTCGGCGGTGCGGTGGCGCTGGTCATCGGCTCCGAGGGGCGGGGCATCGGGCGGCTGGTCAAGGAGCGGTGCGATTTCACGGTGTCTCTGCCCATGGCGGGCAAGATCAACTCCCTGAACGCATCGGTGGCGGCTGGGATTCTGATGTTTGAAGTGGCAAAACAAAGACGCAAGAACGGAGGGGACGGAATTTGAGCGAGAAGTGGAGCAATGGATCTCTGGATGCGCTGATGTCCGAACTGGACCGCATGGTAAAAGAGCGAGGCGACGCCGAAAAGGCGAGACCCTCCTTTGAATATGCGCAGGATACCCTGCGGGAGGCGGACGCCGTTTTGGGGCTGGATTCCGATCCGCTGGCGGATCTGTCCGTGTGGGAGCAATCGCCTGCGCCGACAGCCAAAAAGGAAGAGGACGTGATTGTCCGCGAGACACGCTACGGGCAGGAAAAGTTTGAAACGCCGGAGCCGGAGGATCTCTACTCCCACACGTTGCTGGCGGACGAGGGGCAGCTGCCGTCGTTCATGCCGGAGATCCGGGTGGAGCGCAGAGAAGAACCGCAGGCGGAAAATCAGGAGGACACGGCGCAGAAGCCGGACGGAAAGACGAAGGTGTTCGGCGCCCCTGTACCCCAGACGAAGCAGAGCGTGCAGACGCCAAAACAGGACGGTCTGGACGGACAGATGGCTTTCCCCGGGTACGAGGAAGAAGCGCCGGCGGAGAAAATCGACGAAAAGCAGGCGGAGCAGGAGCTGCAGGAACGCCGCTCCCATACCATCCGGGATTTTAAACTGCTGGAAATTGCGGAAAAGTACGAGCAGGATCTGCCGCCTGCACAGGATATTTTCGACGAGCCGGAGCCCGGTGCGCCGAAAAAGACAGACGAGAGGGCGGCGTACAGCGGCCCCGACTATACACGTCTGGGCGAGCGCAAGGAGGTCGCCCGCCGTCTGGACAAGGAGCGCCGTGCGTCCCTTTTGCAGACGGGCATTTTGACGGCGCTGGAGATCGTGATGGTCGTTTTGTCCATCCTTGCGGGCAGAATGGAGGCGGGGAACCGGGCGGTGCTGTATGCGCTGTGTCTGGTGGCGCTGTCCGTTTCCGTGGCGTTCTCCCTAAACGAGATCGTGACGGGACTGCGGGAGCTGATCCGCTGGAGACCCTCCTGCAAATCGGCAGCGGCGCTGGTGAGTGCGGCGGCGCTGGCACAGGCGATGACGGCGTTTATCCTGCCCGGCTCCGAGGGCATCCCCTGCACGTTCTGTGCGGCGGCGGGACTGGCACTTTGGTTCGGCAAGACCGGCAAGCTGCTGGAGTCCTACAGCGTCATGGGCAATTTCAAGCTTTGCGCTTACACGGCGGCGGATCACCTGCACACGGTACATCCCTTCCGAGAGAAAAAGGACAGCTTCGAGGTGGGCAAAAATCTCAAGATCGGCGATCCGAAAATCTGCTACAGCGACAAGACACGCTTCCCGTCGGACTTTCTGCGCAATTCCGATTACCGCACCGCTGCGGACAGGCTGTGCAAATATATGATTCCTGCGGCGCTGGGTGCGGCACTGATTGCGGCGCTGGCGGGTTGGATCCGTACCAAGACGGGACTGTCCGCCCTGACCGCCTTTACAGGCACGCTCTGCGTCAGTATGCCGGCAAGCGCAGCCTTTGCCGCTCTGCTTCCCATCGTGCTGACCATGTTCCACGTCAACCGCTGCGGCGGCATGGTCGTCTCTCCCGAGGCGGCGTCCATGGCGGCGTCCATGCAGGCGCTGGCGCTGGATGTGCTTGATCTGTACAAGGGCAAGGAATGTGATTTGGGATTTGAAGATTACCACACCATCCGCAGGGACGAGATGCTCATGTATGCCGCAACCATGGCGTTCAGCGCAGGCAGTCCCATCAGCGGCGCTTTGCGGGAGACTTTCCCCGACGCCGAGTTCCTGCCCGAGGTCAAGTCCCTGATCTACGAGGAACGGCTTGGACTTTCCGGCTATGTCCAGGGGCAGAGCGTTCTGCTGGGCAACCGCAATCTGCTGATTAACCACAGCGTCGAGGCGCCGCCCAAGAGTGTGGAGCTGCGGCACCTGAATGCAGGCAAGCGTGTGCTATTCTTGGCGGTGGGCAATAAGGTTGCCGCCATGTTTATCGTTTCCTACAAGCCGGACGCACGACTGAAAACACCGCTGAAGGTGTTGGAAAACAACGGCGTACACGCCCTCATTTATGCGCCGGACAGTAACCTGCACGAGGATTACATCGCCGCCGGTTTCGGTCTGACCAAGGGCGAGGCGGTGCTGATGAGCCCTGCGGGCGGCACGATCCTGCGGGAACGCAGTGCGCAGGAGAGCGAGAATGCCCCTGCCGGACTGATGCACAACGGGACGCCCGAGGCGATGCTGCGCACCGTGGCAGGCGCCCTGACGATCCACAACATCCAGCATATCGGCGCTTTTGCGGCAATCGTCAGCTGCGGCATCGGCTGGCTGATCTGCTTTATCCTGATGCTCATTCAGGGGATTGGCGCCGTCAGCTGGAGCTTTGCGTGTCTGTACACGCTGATCTGGACGGTCATCAGCGCCGTGCTCGGCATCCTCCAGATGGTCAAATCCACGGGAAAATAAAATAGAATCACCCCAGACGGGTCTGCGGCATTTCCTGCGGGAACGCCGACAGATCCGTTTTTTTGTGGTTCATCACGGAAAGTTTGGGGATAAAAGTATGGTTCTTCACGGATTTTTGTGGGATTAAAAGTTTCGCTCAAGCCTTTTTAAAGGCTTGCGAATTCCAAAGGCGGCGCCTTTGGTCGCCGACCGCAGTCGGCGAAATTCTGGGCAATACCGCACAATTGCGGCACACGCCTTGCTTGAATCTTATTCCGTCAGCTTACACATAAATCCCTTGACTTGCGTTAGCAAGTCGGCGGCCTTTCTGTGCAACCTGACAAAAAATCTTACTTCGCAATCCGCACACCCCAATTGTGCGGTATTGCCCTGACAACAGAAAGCGCAGGAGGGGAGCCAAAACAGTCCGGTGGACTGTTTTGCGTGGGGAACCCTCGCCGGGGGGGGGCTCCCCGGTGCGAAGCACAAATCTCCCAACTTTCCGTGATGAGAAAAAAACGGGAACGGCGTTCGCCGTCCCCGTAAAACTTTCTTATTCTTCTTCAGCAGCAGCTTTGGCTTCCTCGATGACCTTGTTGGCAACATCGGCGGGAGCGTCCTCATAGCGAGCGAACTCGATGGAGAACGAACCTCTGCCGGCAGTGACCGAACGCAGGATGGTGGAGAAGTTGCCCATTTCCGCCATGGGAACTTCGGCAATCAGCTCACGCATATTGTGCTCGCCCGTATGCTCGATGCCGAGAACACGGCCGCGACGTTTGGTGACGTCGCTCATGATGTCACCGAGGTTATCCTTGGGAAGCTGAACCTTCAAAGTGCCGAACGGCTCGAGGATGGTCGGCTTCGCTTCGGGAATCGCATTCTTGAACGCAA
>JAQXLO010000076.1 GCA_029012165.1 Oscillospiraceae bacterium
GGAACCGTTGGTGGAACAGGCGAACCGTCAGAACCGTTTTTGCGGCAGTGTGGTGATCGTGCCGCCTCGAAAATGGGACACCTGTGCCAAATTGGCGGCACAGGGCTGCCGCTATACAGTCTGTACCCGAGGCAAGCAGAACGGGGAGATTGTGGACAAACGGGAGCAGATCACCTGTGTGTCCCGCTGCATCGACCCGAGAACGGATGCGGATGCCCTTTTTGCACTGATGCGTTCGCCGGAACTGGAGATGATCGTTTCCAATACCACCGAAGCAGGCATTTATTACTGTAAAGGTTCAGACCTTTCCACTGCGGTGTGCGACGGCTATGCCGCCCTGCTGACACGGTTGCTGTGGGAACGGTTTCAGGCAGGGGAGAAGGGGATTTGGATTCTGCCCTGTGAGCTGATTGAAAACAATGCGGACACCCTGCTTTCATGTGTGAGACAGTATGCGGCGGATTACGCCTTGCCCGCTGCTTTCTCGGCATGGCTCGACACCTGCTTTTTCTGCAATACGCTGGTGGATCGTATCGTATCGGGGCATCCGGAAGGGGATGCGGATGCGCTCTGTACCGTTTGCGAACCCTATTTCTTTTGGGCAGTGGAGTTTAAAAATCCTGATTTATCAACATTCCCACTGCAAACTGAGCCGCAGTCCGTCTGTGTATGCACAGACATCTCTCCCTATCGGATGCGCAAGGTGCGACTGCTCAATGGAATGCACACGGCGGTGTCGGCAGCGGCTTTTCTCAGCGGCTTTTCCTTTGTACGGGAGTTGGTAAAGGATGGACTGTTTCGCCGTTTTTTGCAGGAATATTCCGACGGCGTGATTGCCGTGACCCCCATGGATACGGCGGAGCTGACACGTTTTCGGGACGATATTTTGGAGCGGTTTGAAAACCCATTTCTCGACCATCGGCTGCAGGATATCTGCATGAATTCCGTCTCCAAGTTCAATGCCAGATGTAAAGATGTTATGCTTTACAACGATCCGAAGCTTGTAAAGATGCTTTGCTTTACACTTGCGGCTATCCTGCGCTGGCTGGACGGGGAAAACCATGTCCCGGCGGATGCGCCGGAGGTGCTGTCTTTTGCCCATGCGGCTTTCCCGAATGACGAAGAACGGGTAAAAACATTCCTGCAATTTTTCGCAGGCACGGAAAAGTATTTACAGCAGGTACTGCGGCTCTATCAGGCGATCTGCCGTAACGGTGCCTATGCAACACTTCAAACGGAGGCGGAATCATGGAAATAATCGTGCGTTCCTATTTGGAAAAGGATCTGGAGGCGGTGCACAATATCTGTATGGCAACGGCGAGGCACCGGGTGCGCAATGAATCCGGGCGGCTGTTTCTGTTTAAAACGTCCTGCGACTACTATGTGGAGTGCGAGCCGGAAAACTGTTTTGTGGCGGTTTGCCGAGGGGAGGACGGGACAGAGAAGGTGATCGGATATGCGCTGTGCGCCATGGACTGCGAGCGGTATGCCCGGCGTTTCATGGACAAATATGTTCCGAAAATCAAGGCGTACAGCAAGCTCAATGCCCATATCGCCAAGACAGACGTGCTGATCTACGGGCAATTTGCCAGCTTTTTCCCGTCCCATATGCGTCTTGCGGTTCTGCCCGACGCTCGCAGACAGGGCGCCGGCACACTTCTTGTGCAGGCAGTGTGTGCGCATCTTTCCGAGCAGAAGAGCAAAGGTGTCTTAATAATTGCAGAAAAGAAAAATAAAACGGCGGAAGCCTTTGCAAAAAGCTGCAATTTTTCCCGTCTGCGGGAGGTGGGCTCCGGGACGGCCTATGGCATGGACTTCTGAGTGCCATGCGTAAAATAGGTGATTTTTTGCCTGATATCTGTATGCTTATGCGTCGAATTTGTGGATATTGTCCATAAACTCGGCGCTTTTCTTAATAATTTATTAAAAAATTTGGATTTAAATATTGACAACCGGCGGAACGGATGGTAAAGTATAAGGGATTAAAAGTGTCCCCCTGTCTATACCTATGCGGTAAAGTAGGCGGGCAGAGCTACATATATATGTTATGCAGTGCTTTTCACTGCGAAATTCAGCTGGACAGGAGTGCCTGAGATGGAAGAAAACAAGAACACCGCACCGGTCAAATCCGAAAAGGCCGGCACAAAGAGCGGCTCCGCCGCAAAAGCGTTGCGCACTCTGGAGCTGCGCTTTGCGCCTGTGTTTGACGTGCATCTGAACATGGCCATTGACTTCATCGTCACCATGCGCATCAATGACCGTCAGATGGGTGTTTTGCTGCAGGACACGATCTTCCCGATTGCCGAGAAGAGCAACCAGATCTGTGAGCTGAACAAGTGGGCAGTGGAAGAGGGCTGTGACATGATCCTGCGCTGTGCCCGGCGTGAGGCGGATGTCAACCGCCTGATCGTTCCCATCTCCAAAAAGTTCCTTTCCAAGCCGTATTGCTGCAAGCAGCTTTTGAAGATCGTGGAGAGCAAAGGCGTGGAGCCGGATAAATTCTGTCTGAATATCGCCGAGAACATCTATGCTTCCGAGCAAAAGCAGGTCAGCGATACCATCAAGGCGCTGCGTGATGCAGGCTTCATGGTTTCCATCGACGATTTCGGCGTTGAGTACACCTCCCTTTCCCATTTGGGTATGTACGATGTGGACTATATCGGCATCGACGGCAGTCTGCTGGACGGCATCAGGGAGGACGAAAGAGTACAGAACCGCCTGCAGGGTATCATCGATTTCGCCAAAAAGATCGGCGCCCAGACCCGTGTTCACGGCGTTGCCGATGAGGAGCTTGCCAAAATGGTGCGCACACTGGGTGCGGATCAGATGACGGGCGAGCTGTACGGCAAGCCCTGCGCCGAGCGGTCGATCAAACTGTAATACATTATATAATACAAATCCCTTGAGGAGTTGATGGAGTTGGCCAGAAAGAAAAAGGATACCGCACCTGAGACCGCACCGCAAAACGGAACGGTCGCTTCCCAGGGCGACAAAGGCCCCTATATCCCTGCATTATCCATGGAAGACCAGAGCAAGAAGTACGACGTCAACACCACTGCAGAAAAGGTACATAAGCGTGACTGGCTGATTCGTATCATTGCACTGATTCTCTTGATATTGCTTCTGATCATCGGCATCGGTTACTGCAGCGTGTCGATACTGAACAAGGCGGGGCGGTTCACCGTCAGCCTTGTGCCCAACCAGTACGGCATCCAGCTGGCAGACGACGAATCCTTCGACAGTCCGACCCTGAACCTGTCGGCGGCGCCGGTGGAGGATATGAACAACATCACCAAGGAGTGGCTGCTGAACAAAAACGGTGAGCTGGGCGATGATCCGCAGTATGCGGACTTTGCCGGACTCGACCAGGTTTGGGGCGAACACAACGGCAAGAACTATCTGGCGTATACTTTCGGTGTGCGCAATGCCGGCGAAAACCCTGAAGATGTGGTC
Source organism: Oscillospiraceae bacterium (assembly GCA_029012165.1). Taxonomy (GTDB): domain Bacteria; phylum Bacillota; class Clostridia; order Oscillospirales; family Acutalibacteraceae; genus UBA1425. The sequence continues at coordinate 3,454 of JAQXLO010000076.1, forward strand.
ACCTATCGGGTCACTCTTAATCTGGAGTACCAGTACAAGGGCGCCGATGAGGCCGTCCGTGTGATGGTGTTCCGCAACGGCAAGCCGACGGTCTATGCAAAGCCCCGCACCACCGACGGCAAATTGGAATCCTTCGCGGCGGACAAAAACTTCCTTGACGAGGACATCGTCTTTGAGGATGTACGGTCCGACTTCGAGGTCGGCGAGACAGACCGCTATACCGTGGTCGTCTGGCTGGAAGGTGAAGATCCTGAATGCGTGAATGCGATTATGGGAGGAGAGGCAAAGTTTTCGATGAACTTTGAGGTCATCGCAGGCAGCAAGGCACAGGTCGGTTGAGCTTGGGGGAGACCAACCGATTTGTCTATTGCGAAACCCTTTCACCCACGCAGGAACACAAGGATATAAATTTTAATTGGAGGAAAAACAAATGAAAAAGCGTTCTCTTTTCGCAGCAGTTGCGATGCTGATCGTTTCTGCTATCGTTCTCACCAGCGCAACCTACGCATGGTTCGCCAGCGGTACTTCTGTCAGTGTTGCAGAGGTTAAGGCTGAAGTTTCCAACTCCGACGGTTCCATCCTGATCTCCGCAGACGGCACCAACTGGGGTTCCACCGTTTCCCTTGCTCAGCTGCAGGGTCAGGCCGGTAACAGCATCGCAACCAACTTTGCGCCTGTTTCCGTCAACCCCACCAACCTGAGCATCGTCGGCGGCTCCATCACTTCCGGCGCTTTCACCCCCGCTCCCGCTGTTGCAGGCTCCTACATCAAGTACACCGTTTATGTGAAGTCCGACACAGCTGTTGACGCCAACGTCACGCCTACCTTCAACTTCGGCACCGGCTTCATCTATGGTCTTGTCAAGACGGAAAACAACGTTGAAGAAGAAGCGAACCTCACCGTCCGCAACGTTGCTTCCAACAAGTACTATCCTGTAGTCGTCTCCAGCGGTTCGGACATCCTGGATGCCAACGGTAACTCCATCCTGGACGACGCTGCACACGATGCTTACTCCTCAAACGGTCTGGGCATGCCCGGCAGCTATGATACTGTTGACGAAGGCATTCTGGGCGATCTTGTCACTCCCGACACCAACGCTCTGACCATCCACCTCACTCCCGGCACTTCTCAGGCAGTCACTGTCATGCTGTGGGCAGAGGGTCAGAACACTGCTTGTAGCGGTACTGTTCCCGCTGCGAACTCCACTGCAGTGCTCAACATCGCCAAGGTTGGCGCATAAGTTCTGAACGAATTTTTGCGTTAGAACAACTGAATTCTTCCGGGCAGGTTCGCCCTGCCCGGATCCCCCAAACAATCTCCCCCTTTCTTAAAATAGCACATACACTGATTAAGTAATTAGCTAATGACTTCATCAGCTCCCTTTGCCGCAGCCCGGCAAAGGGAGAGGTGTGGCTGAAGTATGGGATAAAATATTGATTTCTATTCCGTCCCCGGCATAGAAATGAGTATTTTATCGTGATGGAGGATATGTGAATGAAAAAGGTGCTCAATGCTCTCGTCAATATTCTCGTGACGGTGTTTCTGATTTTTTCCATCGTCATGACCGTGATGGTGATCATCTCCACCAGAGATGAGGATCGCATCCCCAGTCTGTTTGGCTACGCTGTGATGAACGTTTTGTCCGACTCCATGGAGGGCGAAAACGGCTTCTATGTGGGGGATATGATCGTCGTGCGCAAGATCGACGACGAGGAAGCCAACAACCTCAAGGTCGGCGATGTCATCACCTTCCGCAGATACATTGACAATCAGCCCATGATCGAGACCCATAGAATCGTAGAAAACAACGCCACGGTCAACACGGACGGCTTCGACAACATTGCTAAAGAGGTCAAGGACGGTGTTTGGCATCATGGCGGTGTTTCCTACTATCTGACCCAGGGTGATAATACCGAAGGCATCGACTTTTACGTCTCCACCGGCGCCATGGAGTATGCCAGCCGTGACAACATCATCGGCGTTTGGGAGGGCACAAGGATTCCCAAGCTCGGTTCTGTGCTCCAGTTCCTGCAGTCTCAGCTGGGCTTCATGCTCTGCGTTGTTTTGCCCATCGCCCTGTTCTTTATCTATCAGCTGTATATCTTCATCGCAACCCTCTCTGCCAAAAAGAAGGAGGAAGCACTGGCGGCAGTTTCCGACAAGGAAGCGGAGCTGAAAGCCAAGGCGGTTGCCGAATTCCTTGCCCAGCAGCAGGCGCAGACGGACAACGCCGCACCTGCCGAAAAGCCGCAGCCTGCTCCAACAGAGGAAAAGAAAGAGCCCAAGGAAGAAAAACCGGCGGAAACTGGCGAGATCAGCGAGGAGGACAAAGCCCGCATCATCGCCGAGTATATGGCAAAGCAGGCAGAAGCGCTGCACAAAAAGGACGCCGAACAAGCAGATCAATAATAATGTATGTACGGTCAGCCCCCTTCCACAGTGGGGCAGGGGGCTGATCTGAAGATTTCAACATTCGCAAAACCTCCATTTATAACCTGTCGGTGACAGATTATAAATGACGGCTTTGTCAAAAATAAGAAAAAGAGGTAATCATTATGGCAAAACGCAAATTAGGCACATCGGTTATCATCCTGATGATTGCGGCAATCACCCTCGTATCCGGCACCTACGCTTGGTTTATGGTCGGTGGTTTCGCAAGCCTGTTCAACATCGGCTTCGATGTTATTCAGGCAGAGGGCGGCATCCTTTTGCAGGGCGATGCCGGTACATCCAACAAGGGTACTGTCCAGTGGGGTGACAAGCTGGAAAGAGAGGACTTCACCATCAACAGCTTTATCGTCTCCGGCGGTAAATACCTGCCCATCTCCAGCACCAACGGTGTGGACTTTAAGTCCGTCAACATGAAGGACGGCAAGTTCATGAACGGCGGTCAGGTCACGACCAAGGCTACGGCCACGGAGCCGAGCCAGATGCATTACAACGACTTTACCTTTAAGATGAAGTCGGACGGCGCTGTTGTTTCCGGCGGTGACGCTTTTGGTGCATACATGACCATTTCTCTCTCCGGCGATAAGGAAGCTGAGGACGGCACCATCACGCCCGGTACAGGCGCAGAGACGGCAGCCAGAGCGGCGGTCTATGTGGACGGCGTGCTCAAGGGTGTTTACTCCTCCGACGGTGAGAGCTACAGCGCAGTAACCAACTACATCACCGATGGTATTATTACCGATACCGTTATTGCCGATGGCAGAGGCAACCAGATCATCGACGACGGTGATCCCAACGCAGCCAACGCTGCTCTGGCGCCTGTCACGACACAGTCTCTTGTGGACGGTGCCGGTGCTGCCGCAAAGATCTACATCGGCAAGGATCTGCCCGAATCTACTTCCACCGACGGCGTTACAGTCAATGTGAAGATTTGGCTCGAAGGTAACGATAAGGATTGTGTGGATAAAGGTGAAAATGCAATCGCAGGCAAGAGCCTCATGGCTGTTGTCAACTTTGGTGTCGATGCCGCGTAATTAACCCGGATATTTTTTGACAAAACCCGACAGATGTAGGGCGGTAGCCATAACCGCCCTACAGTGTGGGTAAAAGCGGTGATTTATGCGTGGTCGTGGGACTTATAAATGACCGCTTTGAAAAAATACTTTTGAGGTTTCTGCATGAAAGAAGAGAAAGCAAAAAGCAGTTTGTCCGTGGTGGTCAATATCATTTCCACAGTGGTGCTGTTGTTCTCCGTCATCATCTGTGTATTGATCATTATCTCCTTAAAATCTTCTTCCGGCGTGGCGCAGATTTTTGGGTATACCGTGTTCTCTGTCCAGAGTGACTCCATGGAGCCGGTTTTCTATGAGGGTGACTTGATCGTAGTGCGCTGTACCAAAGCGACGGACCGGTTTGAGGTCGGAGATGTGATCTCCTATTTCACCTATGACAAGGCAGGCACTCGTTTCGTCAATACCCACAGAGTCGTACAGGTTCTCAAGGGCGAAACCAGAGACAGATACCTGACCAAGGGCGACAATGCCCCGCAAGCGGACGAAAAAAAGCTCAGCAGCAGCAACATTCTCGGTGAGTATACAGGCAAACGTGTTTCCGGTCTTGGTAAAGTGATCGACTTTGTCAATTCTCCCACGGGCGTTTTGCTCTGTGTCGTCATCCCGTCGGCGATCATCATCATTGCGCAGGTCGTTTCCTATAGCTCAAACGCCTCCCGCAGAAAAAAAGAGATGTTTGCCCAAGCGCAGGAACAGGCACGTCAGGAGCGTATTCAGCTGGTCAATGATGTTCTTGCTGCGCAGAGAGGTGTGCCGATTGCAAATGGTTATGCGCCTGCTGCGTCTGTGGATCTTTCGGGCGTCCAGTTTGACGAGCCGGAAAAGCAGCGTGTGATTGAGGAGTTCCTGTCCAAAAAGGCGCAGGAAGAAGCGAAAAAACAGGCTATCATCGAAGAATATCTGCAAAAACAAAAAGAAGCAGAGCAGGCAGCCAAGGAAGAAGCCGATGCGGCAAAGATCAAGGCAATCATTGCGGAATTCCTTGCCCAGCAAAAAGCAGGGGAGGCTGCACAGAATTCCAAAGAACCTTCCGATTCGGAAGAAAATCAGGGTTGAAT
>JAQXLO010000077.1 GCA_029012165.1 Oscillospiraceae bacterium
GGCAGCTTCGTTTGCGCGATGATCGTTAAGCATGGTTGCCGCAAATCCTTGTTCGAACTCGATATTTTTTTCTTTGATTTTGTTTACGATAGAATTAGAGCCAAAAACAATTGCAATAATGAGAACAACAACACCAAACACAATAAGTTTTTTCTTGCTGTTTGCCTTGTTCTTTCCTCCGCATGACGGACATTTCTTTGCTGACTTTGCCATTTGAGATCCACAAAGCTTGCACGTTACAAGATTGGGATTCGGCTGTTCGGGAGTAACATTTTTTACTTCAGTTGAGTTTTCCATACTTATTCTCCTTTTAGCGTATACTTGACATTCACAAGATGTCATTTACAACAACAGTATAACATATAATTTTCTTGTTGACAAGTACTAAATGTCAAAAGGAGAAAGTTTTATGTTCATTAACAAAACCGATGACGGTCTTAATAATGTGTGTGGAAAAAACATTGCAAGACTTCGACTTGAAATTAAAATATCACAGAGAGAGCTTGCGGATAGAATGCAACTCGTTGGAATTGATGTTGATAAAAATGCAATCCAACGAATCGAATGCGGAAAAAGATTTGTAACGGATATTGAAATTATCGCTTTTTCAAAAATTTTTAACGTTTCATTTGATGAACTTTTACTTGGATAAACGAATAAAATTTTTTTATTGATTGTATTATTCAATAAACTTATATACACATTGTCGGAGCAAAGTATGCTTTGCTCCGACATTTTTTTGAGCTCTATTTTTGCTTACCCCAACATTTATTATAGAGCCTTCTTTTTTCGCAGGCATCACAGCAAAAAAGGTCGAGAGATTTCCCGCTGCATTGTAGTACAATACAGTTGCTCAGGAGGTGAGAAAATGCAGGAACAAATTCAAGCCGTACAACGGATGCAGGAGTATATCGAAACGCATCTTTGTGAAAAAATCACCTTTGCCGATCTTGCCAAGGCATCGCTGTTTTCCCCTTGGTATGCACGGCGTTTGTTTTTGGAGTTCACGGGTGTCACGCCGGCGGACTACATCCGAAAGCTCCGGCTAAAACAATCCGCCCTCAAGCTGCGGGATGAAGATGTGAAGATCTTGGACGTTGCTCTTGATTTCGGCTTTGGAAGTGTTGACGGATACCAGCGTGCTTTTCGCAAAGAGTTCGGCTGCAATCCCGGTGCATATGCGGCCAATCCTGTTCCACTGCCTCTTTTTACCCCCTACGGCGTAAAATTCAGATTCTTGGAAAGGAAGGAAAAAGTCATGAGTGCCAGAAATGTTTTTATTCAGCTCATCGACAAACCGAAAAGAAAGGTGATCCTCAAGCGTGGAAAGACCGCCACGGAATACTGGTCATACTGCGAGGAAGTCGGCTGTGATGTTTGGGGCGTGCTGGTCAGCATGAAGTCCCTTTGCGGCGAGCCTGTCTGTCTGTGGCTGCCGAAAAAATACATCCTGCCCGGAACGAGCGAATATGTGCAGGGCGTGGAAGTGCCTGCGGATTACTGCGGAGAGATCCCGGACGGCTTTGACAGCATTGAACTCCCGGCGGCAAAGTACCTTATGTTTCAGGGCGAGCCTTTCAAGGAGGAAGCGTACGAACAGGCGATCACGGATATCTGGGAAGCCGAGAAAAAGTATGACCCGGCGATGATCGTCTATCGGTGGGATGACGAAAATCCCAAAATCCAGCTGGAGCCCATCGGCACCCGGGGATATATTGAGCTGCTGCCGATAAAAGAATAAGGCTCCGTCTGTCCAAACGAACCCACCGCCATCTATTGTGCAAAAGAATCTGCTTTTTTCATAAGAAAACACCTGCAAAACCATGGCGGTTTTGCAGGTGCTGTTTTTGCTCTCAATAATTTTCCGCTTTGATCTCAAAGAAGCTCTGGGGATGGGCGCAAACGGGGCAGACATCCGGTGCCTGCTTGCCGATGACGATGTGTCCGCAGTTGCGACACTTCCAGATCTTGTCGCCGTCTCTGGAGAACACGATGCCGTCCTCGATGTTTGCCAAAAGCTTGCGATAGCGTTCCTCATGCTCCTTCTCGATCTTGCCCACTTCCTCAAACAGATAGGCGATGTGGTCAAAACCCTCTTCCTTGGCTTCAGCGGCGAAACGGGCGTACATATCTGTCCACTCGTAGTTTTCGCCCGCAGCGGCGTCTGCCAAATTGTCCAGTGTGCCGGGCATACCGTCGTGCAGAAGCTTGAACCAGATCTTGGCGTGCTCCTTTTCGTTGGCGGCCGTCTCCTCAAAAATGGCGGCGATCTGCTCGTAGCCGTCCTTCTTGGCCTTGGACGCATAGTAGGTGTACTTGTTTCTTGCCTGCGATTCTCCGGCGAAGGCCGCCATCAGATTCGCTTCGGTGCGGGATCCTTTGAGTTCCATGATAAACACTCCTTTATAAAAATATTTCGGACAGCAGTCCCAGCGCATCCCCGGCAGTAAACGTACCAATGGAGCGGGCAAGACCGCTGTTTCCTTCAAATCGACGGCGCATGGATGCGATCTCCTGCGCAGATACCTTTGCGTTGCAGGCGGGCATCACCTTGCGCAGAAGTGTGATCCATTCCGCCTTGCCGCAGTTTGTTTGGGTGCAAAAATCTTCCACAAGCTTTGCATCGCTCCTGTCTGCGTGCTCTAAAAACGCCGGCAGGAAAACGCCGCACGCCGTGCCGTGGGGGACGCCGTGCCTTTCCGAGAGAAAGTAGCCCATGGCATGGGGAAACGCCGTACCTGTCACGCTGATGGCATAGCCGCCGCATATGGAGGCGAGATACAGCCTTTCCCTGTCCGTCCGTGACAGACCGACGCATCCCGTTCTGCGGAAAACATCGGCAAGCTTTGCGGCGCCCTGCACGGCGAACATCCGGGAAAATTCATTTGCCTGCTTGCCGAAAAAGCTTTCTATACAATGTGCCGCCGCATCGACGGCACAGGAACGGGTAAACTTTTCTTCCAAAAATGCCGTATAGGCCGGATCGCCCAAAGAGAGCGTGGGAAAAATACGGTCGTCCCGAATGCTCCGCTTCTCTCCGGCGCAGTCGGTCAGCACCGCAACGGGCGTAACTTCACTGCCGGTGCCCGCCGTGGTGCCAATACAGACGATGGGCAGAGGATCGTTTTTCCAGCGGTATGCGTAGAGATCCTCCTCAGTCAACCCGGGATTCGCCGCAAAAACAGCCACGGCTTTCGCCGCATCCAACGGGGAACCGCCGCCAATGCCGAGCACAAAATCCACATCCTGCGCCCCTTCCCGACAGGACTGCACGGTGGGGTTCTGGCGTATGCCGTTGTAGACGGTATACGAAACGCCGGCATTCTCCAGCGCCGCCAGCGCATCGCCCAGTGCGCCGCATTTCTCTGCGGACTGCGCCCCCGTCACCACAAGACAGCGACTGCCCAGCCGGCGCAACTTCTCCGCCGACTGCCGCACACAGCCCTTGCCGAGCACCAACTCCGTCGGGACAAAAAAGCGCATACGCTTCACCTCCGTTTTTTATAGTATACCCCATTCGGGAAAACCTTTCAATAATTTTTTGAGAAAAATTCCCGTAAATTTCCATATAACCAACGAATTATAGTTTGACTTCATCCTATTATTTGTATATACTGTTTGCAAAGGAGGGCTCATCAAGCAAATGCGTTCTAACCAAATCGTTTCCGTCACAGACGCAAATCAGAATCTTTCCCGCATCACCAAGTTGGCCGAGAAAATCAGGGAAGTGTTTATTTTCAAAAACAACAAGCCTCGCTTTCGCCTGATCGATGTGGAACAGTACACCGAAATCGAAATGACGGATGACGAAAAATCTTGTTTTACAATCCGCACACCCCGATTGTGCGGTATTACCTTAAAGGAGGAGATATCATGGAATTTCCGCAAACTTTTTATGCCGCTACCCGGGAATACAACACCTATGAAAAGCATGTCAACGCCCCCTATATCCGCCGCAGCTTCCCCCTCGGCAAGGTACAAAGCGCTGAGATCATCGTCAGCGCCTTGGGCTTTTACGAGCTGTATCTCAACGGGCAGCACATCACCAAGGGGCTGCTGGCGCCCTACATTTCCAACCCGGACGACATCGTCTATTTTGACCGCTACGATGTGACGGATTTGCTCACGCAGGGCGAAAACGCCGTCGGTCTGATCCTCGGCAACGGGATGCAGAACTGCCACGGCGGTCGTGTGTGGGATTTTGACATCGCCCGTTTCCGGGGCGTTCCCCGCTTCGCCTTTCGTTTGCAGGGCGTTTTGGAAAACGGCGAAAGCTTCACGCTGGAGGCGGACGAAACCTTCCGCACGGCGCCGTCCCCCATTCTCTTTGACGATCTGCGCAGCGGCGTATACTATGACGCCCGTTTGCAGCTCGACGGCTGGTGCCGTCCCGGCTTCGACGACAGCGGCTGGGCATCCGTCTACCGTGCGGAAACACCCCGGGGCGAATACCGTCTGTGCGAAGCCGACCCCATTGTCGTCACCGGGGAGATCGCACCCGTGGAGATTCGGGAAGCGACACTGTGTGAAACATACAACAACCGGGAAAATATGCGTCTGGACACCCAGTTCAAATGGGACTTCCGGGGCAAACGGGGCATCCTTTTCGATTTCGGCGTCAACACCGCCGGCATCCTGCGCCTGAAGATTCGAGGCAAAAAGGGACAGCAGATCTTCATCCAGATGTGCGAGTTCGTCAACAGCAAGGGTGAGCCGTCCTATCAAAATATCAACTTCTATCCCGACGGCTATTCCCAGGCGGATCTGTACATCTGCAAGGGCGACGGAGAGGAAATATTTGAGCCGCCCTTCACCTACCACGGCTGCCGCTACGCCATGGTGTTCGGTCTGGAGCCGGAACAGATTCTGCCCCAGACGCTGACCCTGCTGGCGGCAAACTCCGATCTTCGGCGCAGAGGCGGTTTCACCTGCTCCGATGAGACCATGAACAAGCTGGGCGAAATGGCACGTCGTTCCGACCTTGCGAATTTTTACTACTTTCCCACCGACTGCCCCCACCGGGAAAAGAACGGCTGGACGGGCGACGCCGCCTGCTCGGCGGAGCATATGCTGCTGACACTGACCCCGGAAAAGAGCTATCGGGAATGGCTGCGCAGCATCTGCAAGGCACAGGCGGACAGCGGCGCACTGCCGGGCATCGTCCCCACGGGCGGCTGGGGTTTCGACTGGGGCAACGGCCCCGCATGGGACAACGTGCTGACCGAGCTTTGCTGGCAGATTTGGCGTATGCGCGGCGACCTTGCGCCGGCCAAAGAATGCAGTGAACATATCCTGCGCTACCTGTCCTACATCGACGGACGCCGCCGTGCAGACGGTCTGGTGGCGGTCGGTCTGGGCGACTGGCTGCAGCCCTCTCGGGATGCGGGCAGTCCCACTGCGCCCCTGTATCTGACCGACAGCGTCATCACCATGTACATCGCCCAAAAATCCGCCGACCTGTTCCGTGCCATGGGCATGCCCCTGCAGGCGCAGTTCGCCGAAGCCTTATATAGCTCCCTGCGCACCGCCATCCGCAAAAGCTGCATCGACTTCGCCACAATGACGGTGCGTTCCCGCTGTCAGACGGCACAGGCGATCTGCATCTACTACGGCGTCTTTGACGAGGGTGAAAAAGCCGAGGCGTCCCGGGTACTGGTACAGCTGGTCCGAGAGGCGGACGGTCACATTGACTGCGGCATGATCGGTCTGCGTGTTTTGTTCCACGTCCTGTCCGACTGCGGTCAAGGCGATTTGGCTTACCGCATGATTACCCGCCGTGACTTCCCGTCCTACGGCGCTTTCCTCGAGCAGGGGCTGACCTCCATGCCCGAGTCGTTCCTGCCCCCCGAGCGGTGGGATGCGCCCGATTCCCTGAATCACCACTTCTTCGGCGACATCGTCAGCTGGTTCATCCAGCGTGTGGCGGGTATCCGTGTCAATCCCGACTGCGTCTGCCCGAACCATATAGACATCACCCCCGATTTTCTGACGGCTCTCTCCTGCGCCAAGGCGGACTACGAAGCGCCCGCCGGCAAGGTTTGTGTGGCGTGGGAAAAGGACGGCGGGGAGATCTCTTTGCACATAGATGTGCCCGAAAAGGTGTACGGGGAAATTCGCCTGCCCGCAGGCTATGTTTTTCTCGATGTCGAGCGACCCTACGGCGCTCTGCACCATACCGCCGTCACGGCACTGCGCAGCGGCGATTTCCGCATCACCAAGAAGAACTAAGTCCTGTTTCCACGAAAAAAAGACGGATCCCGGCGCTGTTTTTCAGCCCGGGATCCGTTCTTTTTATCCTTGCATTCTTCGGTTGATCCGTTTCACCCGCATTCGGATGATCTGCCACACAAGCAGCCACACCGCAAAATAACCGCCGAAAAAGATTCCCGTAAACAAAAGGATCTGCGCCGGTTTGATCCAGCCGTTGAGCAGATAGATCAGGATGTAGTCCGCAAACAGTACTGCTGCGTGCAAAAAGGTGGCAGCCAGCAGCGGCAGCTTTTCCAAATCGTACAGCACGGAGATGCCCCCGGCAATGAACGCCATCAGCGCCGAAGTCAGGATGCCAAGGCAGACCTCCTGCACACGCAGCGTCTGCGCCGGCAGACTGCGGTAGACCAGTGCAAGGATCACCGGTCCTCCCACGGACGCCATCAGCCCACGCATCATAAAGTCTTTGATATGCTTCATTTCTTCTCCAGCCTCCTTCGAATCTGTGCAAAACAGCGGCGGGAAACGAACTCCTTTTTCCCCGAGCGAAACCGCACGCTCACGGCACCGCTGAACGATACCTCAAAGCGGTCGATGCAGTTCTGATTCGCCAGTGCGGATTTGTGGATGCGGATAAAGCAGGCGGGCAGCATTTCCTCCAGTGCATACAGCCGCAGCCGGGACACATAGCTTTTGCCGTCCCTGTCCGTGACGAAGGTCTTGCCGCCGCTCACGAACACGCATTCCACATCCTGCTCGTCCAAAACGCAGAGCATATCCCGCTCCTCGCTGTAAACGGTCAGCTTCGTTTCCCCGGCATCCTCCCGAACCAAACGCTCGATCTTCTCCGTAAGATCATTCGGCTCGTGTACCGTGGCCACGACTTCCTCATCCCTGTCCGGGCAGATTTCCAGTCGAAATTTCATCTGTTTTCCTCCTGCGCATTCCCAAAACGCAGAACCGCACAAACGGCACTGCGCCAAGGATCTTGTACAATCCCACCGTCAGCGGGACTGTCAGCACTGCGGGTACAATATAGCACACTGCCGCAGGCAAGGCAAGCACGTTTTTGCAAAGCATTGCCAGCGCCACCAGCACGGGATAGTGCAGCACATACACGCCGAAGGATAGGCGGCTGCATTTCCATTCCCTGTCGGCAAACCGTCCCGCCATCCCGAGGATCGCCAGCACCGCAAGCCAGAGATAAGCGGCGGTAAAGAAGCTTTGCAGGCACGCAGGCGATGTGTAATCCTTGCCGAAATAGTACCATGTGTACCCGATCCCCACGGCAACGGACACCGCACAAAGGGGTATGGCGCTTTCCTTCAGCACATCCTGCATTTTATCGTGGGAAAGGACAAAGTAGCCCAACAGAAATGCCACATAGTAAATGCCGAAACGGTACACGGTCAGCACGGGAACATTGCCCACCTGCGAAGCGCCCCAAACGGGGAGAACGAGCAGCAGCAGACCCGGCAGCTTTACCTTGCCGCACAGGGCGTACAGGCGTTCCCATTTGTGCCAAAGGGGCAGTGTCAGGGAAAACAGCCACAGCATCTGTGCAAACCACAGCGGTCCGATGCCCGACACGGCACAGAGCAGATATTTGCCCACTGCGGGCATTTCCGGCATCTGCGCCCAGCCATCGGCGGCGGTCACGTTCAGATATCCGCCCATCCACTGAAACACGAACAGTCCCAATGTGGACGGCACAAGCAGCTTCTGCGTGCGCTCACGCAGAAACGCCTTTGCCGTTTTTCGCTCCAGCGCATACCTTGCGCAGACACCTGCCACCAAAAACAACAGCGCCATGAACCAAGGATAGACAAAATACAGCGGCGCGTCCTGCACCTGCGTGTGCGAAAAACTGCCCAGACCGCCGGGTACGCCTGCGGCGTTGAACACATACAGCACGTGGTACAGCACCACCAGAAGCACCGTGCCCGCACGGATGTTGTCAAGATACTGTTTGCGCATTCGGAACACCTCCATGCGTCCATTATACAGCTTTGGACGCATCGGTGTGTTTTTTTGCGCTCAACGGTCGTTTTTCTCCCCTCAACGGTCAAACCCTGCCGGCTTTCCCGCCGATTTTACACGCCGCACTTGTTGCAAGACGTGTGCAAGTGTGCTATAATAACATGAAAATTCAACTACGGAGGCCTTGCCCATGAAACCGACTGTCCGCACCAAGAAGCTGTGCGAAAACGCTGTTCTGCCCAAGTACGGCACGGAGTTTGCCGCCGGCGCAGACCTGTACGCCTGCATGGATGCAGAAGCCGTCACCCTCGCCCCGGGGGAAACGAAGCTGATCCGTACCGGCATCGCTCTGGAGATCCCTGCCGGATATGCGGGTTTCGTTTTTGCCCGAAGCGGTCTTGCCAGCAAAAGAGGGCTTGCCCCCGCCAACAAGGTCGGCGTCATCGACTCCGACTACCGTGGGGAACTGATGGTCGCCCTGCACAACCACAGCGGCGATCCCCAGTCGGTCGAAAACGGCGAACGTATTGCCCAGCTGGTCATCCTGCCCTATCTTGCGGTGGACTTCATCGAGTCCGATACCTTGGACGACACCGAAAGAGGCGCCGGCGGCTTCGGCTCCACGGGCACAAAATAAGCGTTTCAACGGTTGCATTTTTATGCAGGATTCGGTATAATATATATCTATCGGCATCCAGAAAGGCGGAGGTGATTTTTGTGGAAGATATTCTCGGCGCAGTTTCCGATGTTGCCCGGTATATTTTGCCGCTCGTCGGGGCGATCATTCTTCTGTACTGTGCGATCACGCTGCTGCGGCACCGTTTCCCCTCCCCCGAATATGCGGCACTGGTGGAGGTCAAAACGGGCGAAGTGCACCCGCTGACCTTTTGGGAAATCTCCCTCGGCCGCAGCAACACCTGCGACATCGTGGTCGGCACGGACATGACCGTTTCCCGTTTCCACGCCGTCATCGCCCGCCGCCGCAAGGGCTGGACGCTCATCGACACCTACTCCAAGACCGGCACCTTTGTCAACGGCCGGCGCATCGACAAGAAAACGATTCTCGAAAACGGCGATACGCTCACTTTCGGCAAAAAGTCGTATCGCTTCCAGTTGTGATATGATGGAACTTGTAACACTTCCCAACGGCTTTCGCATCTATTTGGAGCCGCGCCCGTGGAGCAAAAGCTGCGCCATGGGGCTGTACATCGGCAGCGGCTCCCGCTTTGAAACGCCGGAAACTCTGGGCGTCTCCCACTGCATCGAGCATATGCTTTTCAAGGGCACGGACAGCCTGTCCGCCCGGGAGATCGCCGAGCTGTCCGACAACACCGGCGGCACCCTCAACGCTTACACCACCAAGGAGTACACCTGTCTGTACGCCCGTGTCCTGCCTATACACTTGCAGACGATCTTTTCCGTCATCGCCGACATGGCGCTGACGCCTGCCCTGCGCATACAGGAGCTGGAAACGGAAAAGGGCGTGATTTTGGAGGAGCGCAGCAGCTACGAGGACAGCTCGGAGGATCTGTGCTCGGACGCTTTCTATGAGTCCTTCTGGCCGGACGATCTTTTGGGGCAGAACATCGTCGGCACCGAGGAAACGATTCGTGCCATGGATGCGGACGTTCTGCGCAGACATCTGCAAAAATTCTACGTCCCCGAACGGATGGTCGCCGTCTTTTCGGGCAAATTTGACCGGGACGAAGTCCTGCGCCTGTGCACGGAGAAGTTCGGTGCCATGCAAAATACCGGCTTCCCTCTTGCCTATTCCGTGCCGAGGCATAAATCCTTTATCCGCTGTATCCGCAAAAGCTTTCAGCAAAACATTCTCACGCTGGGTCTGCCGGGACTGCCCGCAGATGACCCACGCATCCATGCGTGCAACTACGCCTGCGCCATCCTTGGCGGCTCCGGCTCCTCCCGTCTGTTTCAGCGCATCCGTGAGGAGATGGGGCTGGTCTACTCCGTGGACGCTTACCACTCCGCCTTTCTCGGCGCCGGTGTGCTGTGCATCACCATGGGTCTGTCCGCCAAAAACGAGGACAAGGCTTTGCGTGAGGTGCTGAAGCTTTGCCGTGCCTTCCCCCAATCCATCACCCCGGAGGAATTAGAGCGTGCCAAAATGCAGGCGCTTTCCGCCGTTACCATGTCTCTGGAGTCCGCCGGTTCCTCGGCGTCCCGCATCGGGCGCAACGCCCTTTTGATGAACTGTGTCCTCCCCGAGGACGAGCTGCTGCACCGGCTGCAAAGCGTCACGCTGGACGAGGTGCGCACTTTTACACAAGAATTTCTCACACCCGAAAATTTTTCGCTCTGCGTGGTCGGCAAACCCCATACCGAAGCGCACTACAGAGCCGTTTTAGAAGAGGTATAGATCATGCTGAACAAGGAAGTCAAACGAATGGTCGTCAAGGTGGGCACATCCTCCCTGACCTACGACACGGGCAAGCTGAACATCCGCCGCATCCGCAAGCTTGCAGAGGTCATCTCCGACTTGGAAAATGCCGGTGTGCAGGTCACGCTGGTTTCCTCCGGCGCCATCGGTGTCGGGGCATCCAAGCTGGGACTTACGTCCCGCCCTCAAGACACACCCGGTCGTCAGGCGGCGGCCACCGTCGGGCAGTGCGAGCTGATGTTCATGTACGACAAGGTGTTCAGCGAATACGGGCACACGGTGGGTCAGCTGCTCATCACCCGCAGTGACGTGGAAAACGACGAGCGGCGGGAAAATCTCATCAACTGCTTTGAAAAACTGTTTGAGTACAACGCCATCCCCATCATCAACGAAAACGACAGTGTCGCCGTCGAGGAGATCGTCTACGGCGACAACGACAACCTTTCCGCCCGGGTGGCCAAGCTTGTCCACGCCGACACGCTGGTCATCCTCTCGGACATTGACGGCTTTTTCTCCGCCAACCCCGCCGAGGACGAGAACGCCGTGCTCATCCCCGTGGTGGAAAAAATCGACGATACACTGCTGCACATGGCAGGACCCAGCATTTCCCACCTCGGCACCGGCGGCATGGCAACCAAGCTCGGTGCCGCCAAGCTGGCGACGGAAAGCGGCATCGACACCATTATCATGAACGGTTCCAACCCCGAGGATATTTACCGTCTGCTGGACGGCAGACAGGTCGGCACCCACTTCAAAAGACAAGGAGACTGAGCCATGCTTGAATCCCTCGGCATCCGTGCCAAGTCGGCTTCCGCAGTGCTTGCCTGCGCCACACGGGCGCAAAAGGACAAGGCATTGACCGCCATCGCCGACGCCCTGATTGCGGACATACGAAACATACTCGAAGCCAATGCGCAGGATCTCGATGCCGGCAGACAAAGCGGCTTGAATGACGGTCTGCTGGATCGTCTGCGTCTGGATGAAAAACGCATCCTCGGCATGGCGGACGGACTGCGTGCCGTTGCCGCCGCCGCAGACCCTGTCGGTCGAGTGCTGTGGGGCGAGACCCGTCCCAACGGGCTGCAGATCCGCAAGGTCAGCGTGCCGCTGGGCGTCATCGCCGTGATTTTTGAAGCCCGTCCCAATGTCACTGCCGATGCGGCGGCGCTGTGCCTGAAAGCGGGCAACGCCGTGATTCTCCGGGGCGGCAAGGAAGCTATCCGTTCCAACACCGCCATCGCCCGCTGTATGCGCAAGGCGGCGGAAAGCGCAGGACTGCCCGCAGACTGCATCCAGCTGGTGGAGGACACCAGCCGGGAGAGCGCCAATGCGCTGATGAAGATGAACGACTACGTGGATGTGCTCATCCCCCGGGGCGGTGCGGGACTGATCCGTGCCGTGGTGCAGAACGCCACCGTTCCCGTCATCGAAACGGGCACGGGCAACTGCCACGTTTATGTGGACAGGGACGCCGATCTCGCCATGGCATCCGACATCGTCTACAACGCAAAAGTTTCCCGTCCCTCCGTCTGTAACGCCTGTGAAAGTCTGCTGATCCACAAGGACGTTGCCGATAAAGCCATCCCCCTGATTTGCGGAAAGCTTCGGCAGGGCAACGTGGAGATCCGTGGCGACGAAACGGTCTGCGCTCTCGTGCCCGGCGCCGTTCCCGCCACCGAAGCAGACTATGCCACGGAATTTTTAGACTACATCATTTCCGTTAAGGTGGTGGATTCCCTCGACGAAGCCATCCGCCACATCGCCAAAAACGGCACCTGCCACAGCGAGTGCATCGTGACCGAAAACTACACCGCCGCTCAAACCTTCCAGACCCGTGTGGATGCGGCTGCCGTCTACGTCAACGCCTCCACCCGCTTCACCGACGGCGGCGAATTCGGCTTCGGTGCGGAGATCGGCATCTCCACCCAGAAGCTGCACGCCAGAGGTCCTCTGGGACTTCAAAACCTGACGACGGAAAAATACATCATCCTCGGCAACGGACAGATCCGAATCTGACAAAGGACGAAAACGTATGAGCAAGAAAAAGACAAAGAGACGAAATCACGCCGGCTCCTTTCTGCTGGGCTTTATCCTGCTGGCGTTTGCCGTGTTCGGTATCTACGAAGCGGTCAGCCTGACGGTGGACAAGGTGTCTCAGGCACGGGAGGGCAGCTCCAAGTTTACGGAATATGAACAGTTCCTGGAGCCGTTTGTGGTCATCGACCCCGCCCCCTTTGATGACATCAGCGGCGCCGATCCCACCGATCTGCTGGACGCCTCCATCAGCGCCATGATCTATGACGGCGACAAGATGAACACCTACGACGTGTTCGAGGGCGAGGTCACGGGACTTCTCGTGCCCCAGGGCGACGTGGAGGCGTATTTCGTGCGCCTGTTTGGCACAGAGATCCAGATGACGCACCAGAGTGTTGCCGACTCGTTCTACAATGTCATTTACAACTCCGAAAAGAAAGCGTACATCATCCCCATCACCAGCGTGGATCCGACCTACACGCCCAAGGTGTACGACATGGAGCGTACCGGCTCCTCCGTCACGCTGACGGTGGGCTACATCATCGGCTCCGAATGGGCACAGCTGGAGCGTGGCAACTACACGGCGCCCGACCCGGCCAAATACATGAAGATCACCCTGCGGGAGGACAACGACGGCTACCATATCGGTTCCCTGCGCAGCTCGGAAACGGCGGAAACCGTTGACCCCGCCAAGACCACGGCGCCCTCAACGACAGCGGCGGCGCCTGTAGTGACCACCACGCTGCCGCCGGAAAGTGAAACGGCTTCTGCGGCGGAATCGTCCACCGGGGAGATGCCCGACGAATCCACGCAGGCGGCGTGACCTGTCCTTGCGCACAAGCTTCTCCAATTCCAAAATGCCGAAGGGCAGCAAAGAAAACAGAATCGTCCAAAACCATTCGTACCCGTCCAAGGGTACGGTCTGAAACAAACCCGAGAGTGTGGGCAGTGTGAGCACTGCGGCCTGCAGCAGGACGCAGAGGATCACCGCCCACACCATTTTTATGTTGCGGAAAAGTCCGGCTTTGAGCACCGTCTTTTCCGAGCGCATACTGACGGCGTAGGCGATCTCGCTGAAGCTGAGGGTGGTGAACGCCATCGTCCGCGCCGTCTCGATGCCGCCGAGCCGATTGCCCTGCACAAAGGAGAGCAGCGTCATCGCCCCGACCAGCATCCCCTCTATGGCGATGTCCGCCCCCAAACCGCCGGAAAAGAAGCTGTCCGTGGACGCTCTGGGCGGACGGGTCATGATGTTCTCGTCCTTCGGCTCCGTCCCCAGCGCCAGCGCAGGCAGGGAATCCGTCACCAGATTGACCCACAGCAGCTGAATGGGCAGAAGCGGTGCCGGAAGCTTCAGTACCGAGGCGGCAAACACCACCAAAATCTCCCCCACATTGCTCGAGAGCAAAAAGTGCACCGCCTTGCGGATGTTGTCGTAGATTCCCCGTCCCTCCGCCACGGCACGGACGATGGTGGCAAAGTTGTCGTCCGTCAGAATCATATCCGCCGCACCCTTCGCCACCTCCGTGCCGCTTCTGCCCATGGCACAGCCGATGTCCGCACTCTTGAGCGCCGGCGCATCGTTCACGCCGTCCCCCGTCATGGCGACCACTTCGCCGCAGTTTCGGAATGCACGGACGATGCGTACCTTATGCTCCGGCGTCACCCGGGCAAAGACACGGCACGTTCTCGACTGCCGCTGGAGTTCCACGTCGTCCATCGCTTCGATCTGCGCACCCGTCAGCACGGAACCGTCCTTGTCGCAGATGCCGATGCTTTCCGCCACCGCCTTTGCGGTGATGGCGTGATCCCCGGTGATCATGACCGGCGTGATGCCCGCCTGTTTGCACTCCCGCACCGCATCCGCCGTCTCCGGTCTGGGCGGGTCGGTCATGCCGATGAAGCCGAGAAAGGTTAAATTGTTCTCTTCGATGGTATCGCCCGTCCGCACGGCAACGCCCAGCACACGCAAAGCTTCGGACGCCATCTGCCGGTTTTT